>JAHIZJ010000091.1 GCA_018814765.1 Patescibacteria group bacterium | reverse complement strand
TATGATGAAGAAAATATAAAGAATTTTCTGTTATCTCTTGAGGGCAGAAACATATCCGCTCAAACAAGAAATATGTTTTTGAACGCGATAAAATTTTATTATTGCGGTGTATTAAACATTGTATCAAAGATAGAAATACGTTGTGCTAAGAAAAATAAAAGCCTGCCAGTGATTCTTTCCAGAGAAGAGTTAAAAGAGATAATCGGATCAATCACTAATCAAAAACACAAACTAATGATTGCGCTAGCGTACGGTGCCGGGTTGCGGGTCAGCGAGGTTATTAATCTTCGGGTTGGAGATATTGATATCAGGGAGCTAACGATTCATATTAAAAAGAGTAAAGGCAGGAAGGATAGACTAAGTGTATTTCCAGAAAGATTGATAGCAGATATCCAGAAGTTTTTAAGCGGAAAAGAAAGTGACGATTTTATATTTATTAACGGGCACGGCGGCGGTCTGACAGCCAGATCCGCACAAAAAATATTTGACCATGCCCTGGCAAAATCAGGCATAATGAAAAAAGCGACTTTCCACAGTCTTCGGCACAGCTTTGCCACACATCTGCTGGAAAACGGCGTTGATATCAGATATGTCCAGGAACTGCTCGGGCATAATAATATCAGAACAACCCAGCGGTATACGCAGGTTACTAATCCCGGACTGAGAAAAATAAAAAGTCCTTTTTAATGTGTTCCTTATGATACTTAAAATGCTATTAGATAAAATAAAAAAATGAGGCGCGCCTCCTGCCATTCGATCAGATCAGGTCGAGCTGACCTGACGAGACAGGAAAACCGCGCTCAAGGTGACGGGGGGCGGATGAGCATGCAAATACTTCAATGTAAAGTTATTTGTCCAAATATTGTTTGGAAAACTTCTTAAGTACTATCCTTGTGATGATAAGTATGACAAAAGCCGCCAATACATCCTGTAAGGGGGTTGCTTCGGTGTACCCGTAATTCCAGATGACAACCAACCCACCCCAAAAGAAGATATATATGAGAATTTCATTTAATTTGTTTTTGGTCATTCGAAAACTTTAAGGGAGGATAGCCCTGCTATCGAAATAATTTCAAAGTTATTTCTCTCGATAAAATTTAGCGGCTTCTTCTGGGGCTACGGAATTGACTATCAAGCGTGAGCCCAGCTCCAGACCTGCCCAGGTGGCGCGACGCGGGCAAATGCGAAAATATAGATGCTCATCTTTGTAGTGGACTACTTGATGGAGATAGAGATTGTACGGCAGATTAATATTGTTCAGTTTTGCGATTATTTTCTTCAGATATTTGGCCATGGATAGGCGCTCTTTTTCGTTAAGATCGGATACGTTGTCTATGTGACGGCGAGTTAAGAGCCAAGCTTCATAATTATACCTCGAGGCGTAGGGGGTGAAAGCCGCTACATTGCTGTCATGACCAATCCAGCGGGGCCCGTGCAATTCTTTATTAATCAAACGGCAATAATAGCACTCACCACGGCGGATTTCATATTCTTCGGCGCGTTTTAGCTTTTCTAAAACGTGGGGCGGGATAAACTCTGAAGCAAATATTTGGGAATGGGCATGGTCAATTGAGGCGCCAGCTGTACCGCCATTGTTTTTAAATACGAGAATATAGTTGATTTTTTTATCTTTGGATAGATCTTTTACGCGCTGGCCATAGACTTTAAGGACTGAGGCGATGTGCTTAACTGACAGCTCAGCCAGCTCTACGTCATGTTCAGGTGTCTCAATAATAACGTCTTGTTCACCGTAAACATCTGGATTTGATTTACTGACTATCGGGAATTTGTTCTTAACAACCTTGACTTTCCAATTTTTAGCACCACCTAGGTTATATTCCGCTTTAGCACTATTGATTTTTTCAGGACAGAAAGGGCACTCTTTTTTATGGATTTGGGAAGGTGCAGGTGATTTAAAAACATGAGGTCTTTTTGATCGTCCAGGCGCAATAATAACTATACGATTGTGGATGTAATTTTCACGAATTTCAGCACGTGATTTCTTAGCCATAATTATTTAATTAGTTTTTTATATAGTTCCAGATATTCTTTGGCCGCTGTATCCCAGCTGGAATCATATTCCAAGGCTGATTTTACAAGCTTGTTCCAATTATCAGGATCGTTTTTATAAACATCAAGAGCCCGTTTTACAGACTTAACGAAGGATGCGCTGGTGTACTCATCAAAGACAAAGCCAGTCCCAGTGTGATCATCCGGATTATAGTCAGGCACGGTATCTTTAAGTCCACCGGTTGCCCTGACTATGGGTAAGGTGCCATAACGCATAGCAATAAGCTGGCCCAACCCACAAGGCTCGAAACGTGAGGGCATGAGGAAAACATCAGAGCCGGCATAAATCTTTTGTGCAAGCACTGCGTCAAAGGCGATATGAGCATGAACATTCTCAGGATATTTGGCCTGTAACTCAGTCATCATCTTTTCATAATTATCTGCACCGGTACCGAGCAAGATCAGTTGGCCACCGGCTTTAACTATGGTCTCAGCCGAATCAGCTACCAATTCAATTCCTTTTTGATTTGTTAAGCGGGTGATAATACCTAATAGAGGGATCTTTTCATCGACTTTCAGTCCACATATTTTCTGTATATCTTTTTTGTTTACCATTTTTTGATCAATGTTTTGTAGAGAAAAGTTGGCTGCAATATCCGGATCAGTCGATGGATTAAAACGTTTCTGATCGATACCATTGACTATGCCAAAAAGAACGTCTTTGCGTTTTGCCAGGTCGCCTTCCAGACCTTCTCCGTATTCAGGTGTCAGGATTTCCTTAGCATAGGTGCGACTAACCGTATTTATTAAATCTGCGTTCATTATACCTTGCTGAATGAGATTTATATCTTTTGGGTTAACAGCCAATGAAGGAATGTTATCATCGGACAAACCGAGGAAGTCTAATATTTCTGACTTTTCCCAGCTCCCCTGATTAGCCAGATTATGGACAGTAAACAGAGTCTTAATTTTTTCTAACTCAGGTTGTTTGGTTTCTTCAAGGTTGAGTAAGGCGGGAAGAATACCGACATGCCAATCCTGACAATGGAGCACATCAGGATACCAATTTAACGAACTGAATATCGGGAGTATTGCTTTAGAGAAAAAAAGAAAGCGATGTACTTCGCCAATTGAATCAACGAAAGCTGTTTTATCAAAATAGACTCCGTTTTGGCCCAAATATTTGTGATTATCGATTAAGTAGACTATAACCTCAGTGTCTGGAATTTTAGTTTCGTAGATATCAATTTTTTCAGTGTTATTATCGATTGTTACATCGATATCAGAATGAATTTTTTTACATGGGTATTTGTTTTCATCGATAATACCGTACTTTGGCATCACTACTCTAATATCAACACCCAGCTCATGTAGAATTGGTGGCAAGGCACCAGCAACATCGGCCAGTCCGCCGACCTTAGCAATGGGGTTTAATTCAGCGGTGGCAAAGAGTACTTTAATACTGTTGTTCATAATTATCTGATTATTTTTTAAATATATCTAGTTTGCCATTAATAGCTTTCACTACGTTATTTCTATAAAAGGCGATAGCTTTCTTTTTGATTGGTTTTTCAGCTGGATGCCGGGTTTGATTGAAGTAATCAATATTACTTACTCCCTGAAGGACAAGCTCAACACTGAATAAATCTTTGAAATCTTTTTCGAAGGATATATGTTTCATAAATTGTTTTAAAAGGAATTTTTGCCATTCCGGGCGGGTGAATGCTCGATTCCAAATGATTGATATGTCATGAGCCGGATTACCCCAGTCGACATTTTCCCAATCGATAAGGTAGAAGTCATCATCGTTGTATTTAAAGAAATGGCTGGCGTAGGGTTCATAGTGGGTTAAAACGTTTTGATAAGTATCAAAAAGACTTTCATGTTTGAAAAGAAAATATTTTATTTTTTCTGCAGCTTGAGGAAAATTAAAGTATCCTCCAACCTTATACCAGCCAATCAACATAATATTAGTTTCCATTGTGTGTTTTGCGTAAATCGCTTTTTGTTTGGATGGGAAACGGTGTGAGGTGTAGTGTAGTTTGTGGAAGAAATTAGCGATCCAGTCGGCTGATTTTTTACTAAAGAAATCAGTCGTGAATACAAAGTTGCTGTCTTTAACATTCTGAGGCTCACCATCAAGATATTCACGGATATACCAAGTTCTACCAGCAAAGTTATGCTCAAGAATTTTTGGTGTTGCCTGTCGGAATAATTCAGGAGGATGCGTATGAAAAAATTTCAGAGTTAAAGCTTCGCGCTTGATGCCATGATTAGTCCGAGGATCAACTTTGTCGGTATAAAGACAAATTTTAAAAATAACAGTATGTTGTCCTTTTTGACATTTAGCTACAAAAAAACGTGGACCATTACGTATGATCTTAAGAAGCTTTAAATTATATTTTTTAATTATATCGTTCTGGGTTTTTTTAGCGGCGAGAAGACGATCCTTTTTTTCTTTGGATTCCATGCTTGGTAGTTAATAGTTTTTTCTTTTCTTCTAGTTCAATTACGCGATCTCTTATCTGAGCAGCTCGTTCATATTCTTTGTTTTTAGCTGCTTGTAGCATTTGACGGCTAAGGTTAGCCACTATATTATTGAATTCTTTTATAGGAATATAGGGCATTTCAATTGAAATACGCTGAGTTACGTCTTCATCAGCCAAACGTGCCAGGTTTTCAACCTTGCCGGAGCGTTGCCAGTCAAAAGCAGAATGTATGATGCTCTGGTAAAGATCTTTGGCCTTTTGATATGTGGACTGCGATTGTCCGGGAACCATGCATATCACATCACGAAGTTCTTTGGCTCCAGCCTCTATCATTTCGATACTCCACCAAGGCATAGCAGAGGCCCACCAATACTGGTCACTATGCAATGAACGGTCGAGTGCATGACGAATTTTTTTATAAGACTTTAATTTTGGATTAAGCTGGTTAACTAGTCGTATAGCTGTATTGGTCAGAGTCCATTGAGCCTGATGAATTTCATTATCTTTATCGTTCCATCTGGAAAAAGGAGTGTTGTGTTCTATGTCTCTTTGCATTAAGGCCCAACTCGAACTAAGGGGTGTCACACTTGATCTATCTGGAAAAAGCTCAGGAATTTCTGAAAGAGTAACGCTTTTTATTTGAGGCACCTTATACAAATCAAACAGTAAATTTTCTAAACCCGGGCGATGATGTCCAAATGTTTCTCCATCCATTGCAGTAACTAAGTAGTTATTTGTATTTACCCTTTCACCTAACACTTCAACAAGCATCTTGCTGGAAAAAACGCTGATGCCTACTTGGGCAGATAGGATACGGAAGCTAATATCACGTTCTCTGAAAAAGAAAAAGAAGTTTGGGTCATTCTTCATATTATAGACTGCTCGACGATCCATGTTTTTATTATCCGGATGAGCCAGCTCATCTATGATGATCCATTTGTATCCGAGTTTTTTAGCAATACGTGAGATTTTTGGAGAGTAGCCCATCTCAGTTGGAAAAAGACCAACTGGCTTATATGATTTGCCAAAGAAACGCTTGTTGGTTCGATGGTTTAAATGTATTTGTCTGATAATCTCTTTCTCAGGCATGAGTGGAAGAAAGGGGTGATATTTAGCAGTTTCAGTGAATTCGATTTGACCTCGCTCGGATAATTTTTTTAAACCATAAACTACATCAAGACAGCCATCACGTTTAAAAAGTTCAACTAAAACAGCATTAATATTTAGGGTTAAACGTGCCTTGGGATTTTTTAGTAAACCGGAAACAATTTTACGATAGCTTTCGTTCGCAATTTTTTTCACCCAATATGGTTTTTGAGTAGGAGGTTGGTAGAAATGAAGGAAATTTGCCCAATACATGAATAAATTATGGATTAATAATTAAGAATGAAAAATAAT
>JAHIZJ010000090.1 GCA_018814765.1 Patescibacteria group bacterium | reverse complement strand
TTATCTGTCTGCTGGCATTGACCAGCTGCACGACGGATGAGCGACGCTCATGGTTGGAGCCCAGAGCTGGTTTCACCGAGGAAACGGAAGGGAATCTCAGCTTCACCCTGATGACGGCATTTGCCGAACAGGGCGACAGCGCTTTCATCGCTGGCGACGTTATCCCGGAATACCAGGACGACAGCAATGCAATGGTGTTCGTCGGGCTCTTCGGAGAGCACGGTACCCTCCATACCCCATATCGGAGGTATGTCTGGGGAAACGAGTCTTTCCGCCCATATTTCTGGAGGAAGGACAGTAACGGACGCTATCATCGTGAGCTGAACTTCAGCGCGATGGGCGTACTGCTGAAGGATCTCGCTGCGGATCGATTCGGGGTAGCCCGACGTCTGCAACTATACGTCGATGATGGCACATTGAAGGTGGACCCAATCGATACGGTCGATTCGTTGACTACGGTACACATCTGGTACACGGGTGATTCGTTCGCGGACTCGCTGGACTACATGAATAGTCCGGCAGATCCCGATGTACCTGTGTACTACATGAGCACCTGGACGTCGTTTAACCACACGACTCATCCGATGGTATGGGACGATGAAATGTGGAAAACGGACTTCCCGGTTGTTCCCGGCAGTATAACTCTGCTGAGGCTCAATCTGGAAAGCGGCCAGGAACTACGATCCGGAGTGCATGTTGGACTCGATGAAGACGAGTTCGAAGATGCGACGCTGCTGATGAACATGTATCACATCGGCGGCGACTGGTGGGCATTCGAATTCGTGCTCGAAGACAGCGTAGTCACGAATCTGCGCGACGCGGACGAGCGGATGTATACATTTGATGTAGGCAACTAAACGAAGACCTATGACAAGGAACTTCGACGAGGAGGAATGACGATGAAGAATCTCTGGACCTTGGCCCTGATCATGTTGGTGGCCCTTTGCTTCACAATGGCGCCCGCCATGGCTGAAGATGAGCCTGCCATCAAAGAGAAGCCCCCCAAAGTGAAATTGGCGGAAATTGACGAGACCGATCCGGCCGACAATCCACCGGTGTTGGAAGAGGCTGAAGATGAGCCTGCCGTACCGGTAGACTCAGTCGACGCTGATATCGTAATCATTGACGAAGATGCCGACATTGACGAGACCGATCCGGCCGAAGAGCAGGTCGCTGTTGAACCGCCAGCCGTTGATGACCCCGCTGCACCCGCAGATGAGGTTGCGACACCGGCTACGACGCCTGCACCTGTGAAAAAAGTTGCGGTTGATAAGCCGGCACGTGTATTTGCGACAAGCAGGTTCAACTCGGCATCCGGTACGAAAACGCCGAATCGCAATGCGCCGATCAAAGAAGCCCAGCCGGCCAGTCCAGCGCCGACGGGTGACGCCACAGTCGGAGTGTTGGTTCTCGAAGACCGATTCTTCTCAGTCTGGTGGCTGAGCGAAAAGAACCAGTTCAGGATTGTCGTGCCGGTGAACCTGGAGAGCCTGGTGCACTGGGACGGTGATCCCGATACAGGACCTTTCCTGGTTGGAATCGGCGGCATCGTATGTTTGGATGGCGACGATCCACAAATATCCGGTGTTGGTACCGACGTGGATGTGGTAAGCTACCTCATTGATCCATGTGACAAGGATCTCGAGCTTTTTCTCTGGTGCAAGGGTGCCAACGGAAAGCTGGGGTGGCCACACCACGGCGGAAACGGCTATCACGTACGGTTGACCAATGACGGAAAAGCCGTAGCTTGGTAGCACGATTGCTCTTTTAACTCAAGAGCCGGTTAACCTTTCGAGGTTACCGGCTCTTTTTCTTTACATCGATCCAATTATTAAAGAATGATTTAGCTCCTAAATACAAATTACAATCTTTTACTTTAGTCACTGTAAAGAACCCGCCAAAGCCCGATACTATACCCAAATCACTCATATTCATAAGCGACGGCGGGTATCTGCTTATAATAATATATCCACTGTCTGGCTTCGACAGATCCTGCGAAGTAGGACAAAGAACCTCCCGCTTCGCGGGACAGGCCGCTGTAGCCAACACTCATCCACATACATTACTCTTGCTACGCGAATAGTGGGGTTTGATTACTTTATTGTACCAGGCTAAAGCCTTATTAACCCCCACTAAAGTGGGGTAGAAGATGGGTGGATACAATTCTTTAGCCATTGTAAAAAAAGACTTATCTGATGATTTTCTAATATCCAATCAAGTTAAGCTAAATATACAAAAGAATTTATTCTTTATTGAACTTGTGTAGATTGTTTATAGCTGCCATAAATGCCCAGAATGCCCACATGACAGCAGTGCCTTGTAGAATATTATCGAAGAAACTCATGAACATAAAAGCCAAAGCTAAACCGATAGCCCCAAGAAACCATATTTTATTATGCTGATAGGTAGAATTAATATAGCTTTTTATCAAGTTGAAGATATTTTTTAGTAGGATTATTAGATATATTAGTAAGCCAATAATACCCACCTCAATGGTAAGTCGAAGATAATCATTATGGGCTTCTGTGCTTATGAAAAATCCTTTGATCATCTGCTCTCTTAAAAAAGGAAATGTACCTAGTCCATAACCAAAGTAAGGACGATCTTCAATTTTCCTGCTCATCTCTGTCCAGACCTTAATGCGCCAATCAACCGAGCTCTCCTCACTGTCATCAGTAAGTCTTTCTACTATGGGTATTTGGTATAGATCAAAATTATATTCATTGAAAGTGAACTGATTCACTGTAGGAAAAATAAGCATAATAACAACTATTATCCCCGATATGATTAATAAAAGCTTGCGATACCAAAACAAGCCTGTAAGTATCAGGTATATCGCTAAACCTATCCAAGCGCCACGTGTATAGGTTAATAATAATATAAGCAAGAGTAAGCCTATACCTAACAAAAAGGTTTTATTTGGCTTAATGGGTCTTTGGTTAAAATAGTAAGTAAGAAAAATTCCAATAGTTAAAACCAAATAAAAAGCCAAAGCATTGGGGTGGCCAAACGTGCCATACAGTCGATTATTGACATCAGCAAAGCTGAGACCTGAGGCTGTGATGAATTGAATAATTGCAACCACAACTGGAATAATTAAAGATATTCCTAGTGCTGTAAGCCATCTTTTGAACCTCAATTTTGTGACAATGATTTCTGACGCTAGGAGATAGATAATAAACATACTACTTATGCGCACAATTTCCGTTAATGTGGGTGAAACTGAAGCAGTATAAAAAACTGAAGCAAAGCTTAAACCAAAGAATATGAGTATTGGGTAGAATAGGGGTCGACGCCAAACAGTTTTTCTGTGATTTAAAAAATAAAACAACGCCCAGACAATTGTTAATAAGCTAACTATCGATGAAAGATTAAATGAATAGTTAAAGGCTTTTACCAGCTCTAATTCGCTGAATATATCCATGGCTGGACGAAGTATAACGAGTGCTAAAAACCCATATTCAAAATCTACCAGAAAGAAAGGCACTAGAAGAACTAAAATAATAACTTGAATAATATTTTGCCAGCTGGGATTCTTTGTAAGGTAGTAAAGTAAAGGTACACCGATTACAAATGCAGCGATCAATAGTGTATAAATTTGTGAACGTTGATTAGTCATGACTTATGGCCTGTTCCATTACTTTTTCATAATTATTTACAGTTGTATTCCAATCATATAATTTGGCAAAGTCCTGTGCTTTTTTCTCCATGCGCTGTCTTTTTTCCGGATTAGCAAGTAGAAAACTTATTTTTTCAACAAATTCATCAGTCGAATTTGCTACCATAACATTTTCTCTGTCAATAATCGGAAAGCCCGTTAAGCTGACAGATGAAGCAACAACTGCCTTACCACAGGCCATAGCTTCGATAATAATATTTTTAAAGCCTGTGCAAATAGAGAGTGGTGAAACATAGATAGCTGAACGCCAAATATATGTTCGTATGTCTTTTACATAGCCTGTTACTGTAATCTGGCTATCATGAGACTGTAGTTCAAAAATATCTAAAGTAGGGTTTTTGCCGACTATCGTCCAATGTATGTCCGGGTGCATTTTTTTTAATTTAGGCCAAGCCTTTTCATTGAAATCCAACACTGCTTTTACGTTTGGTGGATAGTTCATTGTTCCGCTAAATATGATTGTGTTGGGTTCCGGTGGAGTAGTCGATAGCCTAAAAAACTTTAGATCAACACCATTGGGAATGACCGTAATATTTGCCTTGGGAGAGAGCCGGTTGATAATTTCTGCATCTATTTTTGAGACTACGATGGTAGATTTTAGAGAAGGCAGAACATTTTTTTCTAATAGTTTGGCCATTCTGCATTCATGCATATAATGGATTTTTTTCAGAGGGTTTCTGGTTACCTTGTTAAACTGTTGATACCAAGAAGATAAAGCATCAATATAAGAAAAAACTACAGGCTTTTTTTTAATATGTTTTAGGTAAGCCGACATATATGGTGAGTGGACATATATGAGGTCATAGTCAGAGCTATTATCTAGCTCTTTAATTTTGAGGACCATAGCCTTGGTGTATAAACGATATTGAAACCAAGCAATATGTTTTAACCATTTGGATAAATAATATAACGGAAGTGTTCTTATGGGACGTTGGTGAAGGTCTACTTTAATGCCATAGTCGGTAATTTTATTTAAGTTTATTCTGTCGTTTTTATCCCCAAAACAAAATAAAGCGATTTTGTGTCGCTGTGAAAGCTCTTTTAGTAAATAGTGTGCAATTACAGTATGACCGTCTTTTTCAACGGGATAGGGGAAGGCGTGGGTTAGGAAAGCTATTCTCATATATACTATTGTACAATAAATAAGGCATTCTGAGTACCTTAACAGGGAATAGGATGAGTGTCAATTGACGAAAGATGATCCACTAATACTGTCATGCCGGACAACGATCCGGCATCTCCAAAAGATCAATCCTTTAAGTAGCTAATATCCGCCATCGCTATGGTAATTAAATATTGT
>JAHIZJ010000089.1 GCA_018814765.1 Patescibacteria group bacterium | reverse complement strand
TTACCCGCTATAGTGTATTTTGTTATACCACAGATGAGTCAGCCGGCCTATGCACAGAATGAAACAACTGAGGTGGATGACCAGAGTGCTATTGGCTTAACACAAGCAGAATGCAAAGCAAAAGGTATGATAGTGCTGAATATTTGGGTAGGCACTTGGTGTGTTAAAGACCTAGCGCAATATATTAGGATTTTTTACCAGTTTTTTATTGGGATTATAGGAATATTTGCCGTAGCCATGATGATGTTTAGTGGCTTTAAGCGAATAACCGCCAGCGGTAATCCTGAAAAGATAAATACAGCCAAGGATCACTTTACATCAGCGATAGTTGGAGTTGTTATAGCCCTTATTTCCTTTATTCTTTTACGTTTGATAAACCCTGCTATAGTTGAGCTACAAATGCCCACCTTGGCCACGGTAACGGGTATGGATGCTACGCATAACTATTGTAGTAGCTACCCTGACGATATACGCTTTGGGGAGGATAGGGGTACAAAACAGAGGATTGTTGGAGTGAATAGTAGTAATGCTTATGAGGGCATGTGTAATCAGTCATATGTTGTAAATAACAAGAAGGGTGAAGCAGAGGGCTCATGTGATGGTACAAAATGTGTTAATCCAAGGGATATCTGTATGTGGATAGGCAGTTACTATGACTGTAGGGACCCAGAGAAGTATTGTACAAACACATATAAAGACGATTGTAAGGCGGCCGATGAGGTAATTGCCAGAAAAAATCCTGATAAAGGATGCGCTAAGCGTGTTGATAATGAAGTTTGGTTTTCTCTTTTAATGATTCAGTTACCGAATTTTGGTTCTGAGGATCAGTGTGTTTACTCGGATGTTATAAAACTAAGGGACGGCTATGAAAGAATTTCTTGTTTTGACCCAGAGGCTAGAGATACTTGCTGGGGGGTGAGTCAAGAGTCTGGACAGATTCCTGGGGATTGCCATAAAAGATTTCTTTTAGATCCAGATGGTCTTATAATAATGAAAGTAAGTGGGTCAAGTCATTTATGTACAGACAATCCTAGGGCAATTAAAGGGGCAGGGGCTATGTGCATTAGAAGGACGTCTGATGATGTAGTCTGTTGCGATGACGGCGAGGGAGTCATATGTAATGACTAAAAATACATTAGTGTAAAAAAATGGAGATATCACCTCAAGCTAAAAAAATATTACTAATTGTCTCATTTGTCATTGTTGTTGCGCTGATTGCTTTAGCCATCTACTATGCTTTTTTTAGACCGATTATATCAGGACCAACTACAAATGAAAATATTAACGACAATGCAAATGTAACTCCGGGAGGACTTCCTAACGCTAATTCAAACCGGGAAGTAAATGCGGTAGCCAATGGTAATGTCAATAGTCCATTCGAGTCAGGACTTCCTGATATTGACGAAATTGCCAGTGGAAGCTATACCAGTGTTACTACAATTGCTGATGGTATCGCAGTGGACGGTATTCCAACAGAGGATAAAACAGGCTATATATATTACGACGCTTACACCAAGAAATTTTATGAGATATTACCTAACGGCGAAAAAGTAGAACTATCTGATCGTGAATTCTATAATGTTGATACGGTTGCTTGGTCACCCAATCGAAACGAGGCAATAATTAGTTACCCTGATGGAAGTAATACCTACTATAATTTTTCCACTGATCAGGCGATAACGCTTCCTAAGGAAATTGATAATGTGAAATTTTCCGGATCAGGTGATAAGATTGCTTACGAGTTCCTGGGTGATACAGAACAAGAGCGCTGGCTAGGTGTATCAAATCCTAATGGAACAGGCCAGCAGATCATAGAGCCGATTGGCTTTAGGGAGGACAGGGTGGATGTAAACTGGTCTCCCGATGCTCAGGTAGTGGCAGTCTATCGTGAAGGCACCGGTATAGATGAAGAGGATGTTTACTTTTTAGGACAACACGGTGAGAATTTCAAATCATTAGATGTTGAAGGAGCAGGTTTCACAGGACTGTGGTCGCCTCAGGGTGATAAAATGCTGTACAGCGTCTATAGCTCTGAGACTGACTATAAACCTAATCTTTGGATAGTTGATGCTCGTGGTGATAGCTTAGGCCTAAACAAAGAGAATCTGGGTATATCCACCTGGCCCGATAAATGTGCTTTTCACGGCTCAATGTTATACTGTGCAGCACCTGTATCTATGCCGGATGGAGCTGGGCTAGCACGTGAAATAGCAGCGGATGAAAAAGACGTTTTTTATGAAATAAATCTGGAAACCGGTCTAGCCACATTATTAGCAATTCCGTATTCTGACGATGATGGCTCTAGGTATAGTGCCGAGGGGATATATATTTCGTTAGATGGAAACTATTTACATTTTCGTAATACAATCTCAGGTAAATTAGAAAAAATTAGAATAAACTAACATGACTGATAAAAAAACACAGACAGCCCCAAAAACCAGGACAGTAGTTTGGATTACTGTGGGGGTAGTAGCTTTTGTGATTGTGATGTTCTTGGTAATCTATTTCCAGAACCTAATCAATGACTACTTTGGTGATAGAACACTAGTATCTTATAATGGGCTAGTCGATAAGGTTGAGCTATCGTCTGATTCCCTGGTAACTGCCGCAGACCAAAAAATTGTTGGTAAACCGGTGGTATATAAAACAGACCCAAAAACAGGCTCGGACTCACCCGAAGTCACAATTGTTCAATATGGCAGTTTCAGCTCTGGATATTCAGCTGCAGCAAAAGACATCCTCAATCAAATATTAGCCAAGCATGGTGATAGTGTCCAGCTGGTTTGGAAAGATTATTATGCTAATGATGATGACTTGGCACGTATGGGAGCTCTAGCAGCCCACTGTGCAGGTAGGCAGGATATGTTTTGGGAAATGCACAATAAGATTTTTAGCACAGAAGGGGGATACAATCTCACGGATCTTATGGGCTTTGCCAGTGATCTTAAGCTTGACACTGATGCTTTCGCGCTTTGTCTGGAGGATGACGACATTGATGCTCAGATAAATAAAAATATCAGCCAAGCCGTACAAATGAATATTTCAGGTATACCTATATTTTTTATCGGTCAGGCTGAACCTCTGGAGGGAATAGTGACGTTCAGTAAGTTTGACGCTATAGTGAGACAAGAATTGGGAGAATAAATAAATCACATAAAATATAGTAAAACCCACCGCAAGCACGGAGACCTGCTGTGGGTTTAGTATATAGCTCCAGCGGTCTGTACCGCGAAACGGGAGGTTGTCGCATAATTTGTAGTGACTGAAAATGGGTGGACTATGGATTGTAAAGCTTTAGCTTTACTAATGAAATTTCAGCTTTTTGTAAATCTAAAGATTTACATTCCGAAAGGACTGTGCGAGATTATTAATTCTGCTTCGCAGGATCTGGCGTAGCTAGACATTAGCTAAAGCAATAAAAAGAATAACCCGCTTTCGTTTTGGTATTTCGTGTTTTTGGTAATATCATGAGCTACAGCGGGTTCTTTGCAGCCCGCCTCGCTGAGACGCGAGTCGAGGCGGGTGGCTAAAGGTAGCGCCACCACTCGTCTTATACTCCGCTTTCCTGTCTCGAGCCAGGTCGAGAGAAGTGGGGTGGAGAAGGCTTTCCCGCCACCTAATTATTTATATTCAAGGAAGGCGGGATCCGCCGTATGGCGTGATAGCCTGGTTGTAATTAAGAGCCTAAAACCCCGCTTTGTTTGTTGTAAAAGTATTATAATTGGTTACACATATAACTACGCGGGATTCCCCGATCAAGTCGGGGACAAGTATTTGGTGTGGCTAAAGGGCTGGTAATATCCGCCTGCGTAGTGGTAGACCGTTGTCTTTGGTTTAACCAGGGACTACGGCGGATTATTTACTGTGACTAAAGACAAAGTTTGTACCTTATAATAATAATCGTGGACCTTTAAATAGATGTCTCTATGTAAATAAAAAGACGGCAGATGCCGTTCCAAAAATGGTAGTCTCGTTCAGAGGGCTAGTAGCGGAGCTACGAGTGCTCTGTTTGGGGGGATACTAATCCCGGAGACCCATATGGAACGATATCTGCCGTTGTCGGAGTTAAGCTACCGACTCGTGCTGGATGAGTTAGGCGATGGCCATGGCTGCGGCCTGGCCAACAAGTACCACCTTCTCCTCCTTCTTCTTGCCGTAGTCAGGATTCGGATTATCACCGAAACATCTGACGCCGACCTGTCGAAGGACAACCTTGTGTTGTCGGAGACCACCGAGGAAAACCAAACGGTGAGGGTTCTTCCGAGTCCTGGGTTTTCTGCCAGTACCCTCTAAGGTGGCGGCCCTCATCTCTGCGACCACTTCCTTCAGGTGCCTGCCGTCGTATCCGGAGTCCGTGACAGCGCCACAGACCGTCCCTTTCTTATCGACGACGTTTACACAGACACCAAGATGCCTTGGCTCCGTATCGCCTTCACATGCGAACAAGATGTGGGCAGAGACGTGCGGAATACACTCTCTTTTTTGCCCACCTTTACCATCAGACACTAGTTTCCAGCACATATGTTTCTCACCTTTTCCTGAAATGGGAGGCTTTCAAACTCCCTGGTTTAGAGCCAGCTAGACCCATTGAGCCTAACTAAGGACACTTCATTCTCAAAACCCCCTCCTTTCACCATGAGTTTCGTAACTCTTGAAAAAAGGTGGGAGGCCGGTCTGCGATAAATAGCGCAGTACATTTCCAAGGTAAGGTGAGTGACCTCGGTTATGGACTACACTTTGTTCACGCGTTTTGTGGACCGGGCCTCCCGAATCTGTTATCGGCTGGTAGCCGAGTCGGTAACTAGTTGGTAGAAAGAGCATAATATTATAATATCGAAATATAGCAATTTGTCAAGTAGTTTTCTTATTCCCAGTGTATTGAATCTTTAAAATGCATCATTTTTTGCTGTATAAGGGGGTGGACATGTAGGTCTGGACTTTCTGCAAGTAGTTTTTCGGCTAAGGTATGAGCTTTCTTTATTATCGGCCAATCGGTCAGTTTAGCAATTTTGAACTGTGGAAAACCCGATTGTTTTAAACCATAGATTTCCCCAGGACCTCTCATTTCTAGGTCTTTTTCTGCTAGTTCAAAGCCGTTCTGTGAGGCCACCAGCGCCTGAAGTCGTTGCCGGCTAGTATCCGCTTCGCTATTGGTTAAAAGGAAGCAGTAGGAAGCGTGTTGCCCGCGACCAACTCGACCCCGGAATTGATGCAGCTGAGCCAAGCCGAATCTTTCGGCCCCCTCGATCATCATAACAGTGGCGTTGGGTACATCAATACCCACTTCTATTACAGAGGTTGAAACTAAAACGTGAAATTTATTATCTAAAAAACTGCGCATGACCCTTTCTTTAGCCGGTCCCTTGAGACGACCATGTAAAAGTCCGATCTTGAAATCAGGAAATATTATTTTATTTAAGCGTTCATATTCCTCAGTAACTGATTTAACACCCAGCTTGTCTGACGGATCTATTAATGGACATATGACAAATGCTTGACGACCTTTTTTGATTTCAGAATCAATAAATTCGTAAGTCTTTTTTCGTTCCGGTGGTGGGATGATCTTAGTAGTTATTTGTTTTCTACCCTGTGGCAGCTCATCAATAATAGAAATGTCAAGGTCACCGTAGAAACCAAGTGCCAAAGTTCTGGGAATGGGTGTGGCGGTTAAACTTAAGAAATGAGGTGCAACTTTATTATTATCAGGCGAGCTATGCTCTGTCAATTTTTTTCTTTGATCAACGCCAAAACGATGTTGTTCATCTACCACGGCTAAGCCGAGATTTTTAAAACGGAGACTTTCTTGGATAAGAGTATGAGTACCGACTAGCAGATTAATATTTCCAGTAAGAGTATTAATTAATATATTGTCTTTCGTAGTAGATTTATTACTGCCAGAAATTCTTTTTGTGTTACGGGTAAGCAGGCCGATTTTAATCTTATGTTTGAGGAATAGTTTTATAAAAGTATCATAATGTTGCTGAGCAAGGATTTCAGTGGGTGCCATTACGACCGATTGAAAACCACGATTGACTGCATTAAGCACTGCTAGGCCAACCACAACGGTTTTACCAGAGCCAACATCACCCTCCAGCAATCGGTTCATCGGATGCTGGTGATTCATATCTTTTAGTATTTCCCAGGCTGAACGGCGTTGTGCGTCAGTTAATATGAAAGACAATGAAGCAACAAATTTTTTAGTCTCTGACTCATTAAATTCAATTGCCGGGGCTGGTGTTTTCTGCATTATTTGTCGATTTTGCATGGTGTATAATTGAATAGGCAATAATTCATCGAACTTCAATCGTTCTTGAGCCTTTTTCAATAGACTTTCATTTTTTGGAAAATGTATCTGCTGTAAAGCAAAGGGAAGATCGACCAGTTGAAGCTGTTTTTTCATAGCAAACGACAGATAGTCTGTAGTCTGTCTGGCAAGGGACATGGACAGCTGGATTAGGTAGCGCAGCTGTCTTTGGGTTAGCCGTTGAGTGGCCGGATATACGGGGACCAAACCGCTGGTGTGAATTTGTTTATATTTTACTTTTTCGTATGAGGGATTAGTAAAATGTAGGCCGTATTTATCCATATCCAGCTTTCCCGCGACTATAATCTGATCACCTTGAGCGAATGATTTGGTTAAATATGGCTGGTTGAACCAGATAATTTTCACACTGCCTGTCGGGTCAGCAATAATTGCTTCAGTTATGCTAATATGACTACGCCAACTGCGTCGATTTTGAATTGCATTTATTTTACCTCTAACTGTAGAGCTTCTCTCGGGTACTAACTGATCAATGGTTTGGACATTAGAAAAATCCTCATAACGTAATGGAAAATGATAAAGCAGATCTTGAGCAGTTTTAATGTCAAGCTTTTTTAGGTGTTGGGCTACAGCCTGCCCAACTGAAAATAGTTCTTCAACGGGTGTGTCGAATTGAATCCGTTTCATATAGTCTTATAGTATCAAAGATTCTATAAAAAAAATAGAGCTCAGGTAGCTCAATAGATATCCGAATTTAATTGATTTTTTAGGTGTCTTTCTTTGTATACTGTGAAAATAAAAAATAGTACGATTGTACTATTAGGCAGAGAATATACTATTGATCTTGTTAGGCTCTCAGTTTACTCGTCCGCCTGACTCGTCTGGTGACCCCGGGAGCCCCGCACCACTATCGGGTGCGGGATCTTCGAGATTTGAACCTGCGACCTTGGGCTCCGTCCCGCAACCCGCTTGCTTTGCTCGCAGGTGCGGGATTTCGTCTTATCCTTACATAGATCTCAACAATCTCACGCTCCCCGCCCCCGCTCGCTAATTTATTTACTGGTACCCTCAGGAGGATTTGAACCTCCGACCTTCAGCTCCGCAAGCTGACGCTCTATCCAACTGAGCTATGAGGGCTCGTTTCGGCGGGCGAGTATCCAACCTGTCTGCCGACAGGCAGGCTGAGCTACGGGGCCGTCAAGCGAGTCGGGCGGGTACGGGCCTACTGCATTGTTAAATCTTGTAATATCGATTAAACGATTCATTCAGCGATTCTTCTTCCTTGGAAGTGTCTTCAGGAACGTTATCAATCAGAGCCTCACGTATTTTTACGGGATTAGCCCGTTCAATTGGTATGACTATATCCGGTCGATAACTGGATTTGTAACTGACATAAAGATACTTTACTTCAGGGGGGTTATAGATAATCCAAAAATTATTGAACTTGTCGTATTCATAAAACTTGTCCTCAATCTCAAGTCCATCCTCTGTGATGTTGACTCTTAGTCTCTGGGGCTTTCTACGGGTGGAGATCAATATAGTGGTCCAGAGAATAATGATAATTACGATAAAGAGGATGTTTTGTGTAAAGATAGAGTAAACAATAGCACCAATCCCAATAACAAAAAAAATGATATACCAAGCTTTACTACGCTTGTGTTCTACATATTCAGGAAATTTCCAAGAGATTAACGTTTTGCCATGATCTATGGTTGGTTCTGGCATATATGTTATTTTAGTTTAAGGACGATACTTTCATTGTACAAGTTTAACTATTTTTCGGCAACTTTTATATTACCGGATAGCTCCACAATTTATTTGGCGGAGGTGGGAGTCCCGAAGGGCTCATTCCATTCGCCTTCGGGATCTTCGAGATTCGCCCTGCACTAGGGCGGTGGGAGAGGGATTCGAACCCCCGATACCCTTTCAGGTATAGCGGTTTTCAAGACCGCCGCATTCGACCACTCTGCCATCCCACCGCCCCAATGCGGGGTTTATAATTATTGTGTATGACCACCCTCGTCCGCCTCGAATGTCGGGACAGTCGGGCGGGTCTGCCACGCCTCTAAGATTATGGTTTGAGTCCTAGTATTAGATTCTCTTTTTTTTATACGGGACCACTTTTTTATTTGTCTTTCTCTTCTGCGCGCGTCAATAAGCGTAGAATATGATTCAGTGTATACAATGAATCCTTGACCATGCTTAAGGAACCATTTTGCTCCTGTACCATTGTTATGGCGTTCCATGCGTTGTCTAGGGACTACACTAGTACAACCGATATATAAACTATTATCCTGACAACGAGCGAAGTAAAGATAATACATGATCAATTATTCCTTGCAAACCCCCCGCCCCTCGACTCGTCATTACATTCCTCACTCGGGACCCTCGACACAGTAATTATAATTTGGTCGATAGACCCCGAGCGGGTTCCTATTTATAGGAACAAGTCGAGGGGCGGAGAGGGCGGGACTTGAACCCGCAAACGGCTTTTGACACCGTTACAGTTTAGCAAACTGCTGCCTTACCAATTCGGCGCACCTCTCCACGATTATTTGATAAATAGTTATTTATATTATTAAAGATAGTTTAGTCCCGCTTTGTGGGATCAAGCGAAGCATGACAAACTGCTGCCTTACCAATTCGGCGCACCTCCCCATTACTTTTTTATTAAATTTCTTTTTTAATCGTTCTTTTTGTTGTCCAGTTTTTAAAAAACATTTCACTTCTTGTATGATGCTTTTCAAAACCTACTAGCTTCCATGGACAAGATGGTTTTGTTGACTTCACATATCCCTTATTATGTCTTTCTATTCCTTTCTCAAGGTTGGAACAAGAGCTAATATAAAGATCTCCGTTTTGTTGACTTTTTAGAAAATATACATAGAACATATAATGATTAATTTAAAAAATTTAGTCCCCCTACTGGGGATGTCTGTCTCGGTGGGAAATCTCCCGCAGGGACGACCGAAGGGACACTCACCTTTCCATGTTATATGTTTGTTGTATTTTAAAGATTTGAACGTGCTATAACTGCCCCCCAAACTGAATTAGCTCCTGCCCTTTTTAATATTTTGGCACACTCACCCAGCGTAGCGGTAGTCGTTGCAACATCATCAATAATTATAACGTTTTGGCCAGATAAAACAACCCCCGTTTTAAGCTGAAAAGAATTATTTAAATTTTTAAGGCGCTCATGACGCTTTAATTTAGCCTGTGATGATGTGTAAACTGGGCGGGTCAGTGTATCATGATTAACACCTACGTCAAGCGTATCCGTTAAAGAATTAGCAATTATCTCAGATTGATTATAGCCACGCTCGTTTTTGCGCTTCCAGTGAAGCGGAACGGTTGTGATAATGGTATTGTTTTTTATTAAACCATGCGTATTTAAACATGAGCATAGTTTTTGTGCAAGTCTTTGACCAAATAATTTTCCAATATCCTCAACATATTTATATTTAAACGACTGTATCAGCTTTTGAATCAAGGGTGATTGATAATCTGTAAGAATAATAAGACCATCAAGTGCTGTCTGAGTCTGACATTTTGAGCAAGTTTTATTACTTTGCTGTTTTCGTCGGCAATGAGGACATTCTGGATCTAGCTCATTAAATATCTGATTGGAACAAGCAGGACAAAGCCATGTATCATAAGTGCCACAATTACCCAGACACTGGACAGGAAAAACAATGTCTTTAATAAGTCGTGTTGCATTTGCTATAAACTTTGTCATAAGACAAAACAGGTTATTTACTCCCTGCCTTGTAGTGCGGTTTATTTGATAACTATGGAATTTTTATGAACATCTAACTTCATTGCTGAGCCGGGCTTATATTTATTTGTGATTAAAGCTTCAGCCAGTGGGCTTTCGACCTCGTCTTGAATAATTTTTCTGATTGCCCGAGCGCCTTCATCCGGTCGAAAACCATGTTGAGCAATGTATTCAACAGCTTTATTGGTGGGCTGAATCACGATAGACTGGCTTCTCAAGCGTTGCTCCAGTTCTGCTAATTGAAGCTCCACGATTTTATGAATATCTCCACGGCTTAGCGCCTGAAACACTATAGTCTTGTCCAGGCGATTGATAAACTCTGGCCTAAACTCTTTTTTAAGGTTTTTTAATATTTCTTCTTTAATCTCTTCGTATCGTTCCTGTGTCTCTGTTTCAGAGTTTGAGCCATTGAAGCCCATAGAGACTATTCTGTTTAGTTCAGCCACGCCTATATTGGAAGTTAGAATTATTATGGTATTTTTGAAATTCACTTTTTTGCCAGCCGCATCGGTCAAATGACCGTCTTCAAGAACCTGTAGCAATAAGTTGAACACATCGGGGTGGGCTTTTTCTACTTCATCGAATAATACAACCGAATAGGGCTTTCGTTTGACTGAGTCTGTCAATTTACCGCCGTCTTTATAGCCTACATAGCCAGCCGGAGCTCCAATTAATTTTGATACTTGAAAGCTCTCGTTGAATTCAGACATATCAATTCTGATCAGCGAGTTTTTGTCCTGATAGACTTCTTCGGCTAGAACTTTGGCCAACTCGGTTTTTCCCACACCGGAAGGGCCGAGGAAAAGAAACGAACCGATCGGTCTTTCCGGAGCAGCTAACCCGGCACGCGAACGCCTGACATACTGTGCAATTGTGGCAATAGCTTCATTTTGACCGATCACCCGACGAGCTAGTATTTTTTCTAGAGTCAGTAATTTATCTTTTTCCTGTTGTAGTAGATCATGAAGTGGAACTTGTGTGATTTTTGATACTATTTCGGCAATACTGTTTTTATCAATCTCACCTTTGAGATATTTCTTTGTGCGATTTTGCTTTTCTTTTAAATTACTTAGACGTTGTCGTAAAAGCTCCTGCTGGGTTTTTATGCGTAAGGCTACCGAGAAATCCTCTTTAGTTACATAATCGTGTTTTTTCAGTTCAAGAGTTTCAATTTCTTTTTCCGTTAAGATTATTTTTTTCATTAAGCCGTCTTGTTTTCGGGTAACTTTGAATTTTGAGGCCGCTTCGTCAACTAGATCGATAGCCTTGTCCGGTAAAAATTTTTCTTGTATATACCGCTGACTCAATTCCACAGCTGCAATTATGGCATCATCAGTTATATTTACTCCATGATAGCGCTCGTAATTACGCTTTATGCCCTTTAATACATCAATAGTTTCGGCACCAGTTGGCTCTTCGACAATAATGGGCTGAAAGCGCCGTTCTAGAGCAGGATCAGATTCGATGTGTTTTCTGTATTCTTCGAGTGTGGTGGCACCGATACAACGAATATTACCCTTAGCTAAAGCGGGTTTAAGAATATTTGCCGCATCAAGCGTGCCGGTTGCTCCACCGGTTCCTATGATTGTATGTAATTCATCAATAAACAGTATAACGTTGGAATCTTTTTTTATCTCATCAATGATCTGTTTAAATCGTGCCTCAAATTCTCCACGGTAAATTGTACCCGCCAGGACTGCGCTAAGATCGAGACAAAGAATCTTTTTGTTCAATAAAATGTCAGGGACATCCTGGTTAAGGATTTTTTTGCCTAGACCCTCAACTATTGCGGTCTTTCCAACTCCGGGATCCCCGATTAATACGGGATTATTTTTTGTGCGCCGAGATAGGATGTGTATAAGGCGGTCGAGTTCATCAGCCCTGCCAATTACCGGGTCTATTTTGTCCTGAAGCTTCGTGGATGTCAGGTCGGTGCAAAAGTAGCTAAGGGCCGATGCCTTTTCCTCCGGACGCGCAAGTTCTATCGAATTATTTTCGAATATTTCAGTCAGATCGGGGAATTTTGAAGTGCTTTTCATGACCATTAGTATTTGCTGTCGCAGGTAGCTTGTTTTAACTTTATTCTGATCAATCACGTCTTTAATTATCGGATGGTTTAATGAAACCAATGCGCTCAGTAGGTGTTCTGTGCCGATATATCTATGTTTGTATTGACTGGCAACCAGGCCGGACTGTACCAATACTTCTTTTGCCTCCTCGGAAAAGCTTGGCACTACAGATTTTGATTGCTCAGTTTTTTTGATTGGGCAATGTTTAAGAACAATTTCTTTGACTGACTCTTTCTTTATGCCAAGCTTGTTCAATATCTCTGCACCAATACTACCTTTTTGTATTGATAGTCCAACTATTAAATGCTCAGGACTTATGGTTTCATGGCCCCAGTCGGAAGCTAAATCTGATGCTTTGAGTAAGGCATTTTTTAGATGAGTAGTGAATTTGCTTAATGTTTCGATATTCATATGGTTTTTTTCGCTTCGTAGCCGCGAACCCGCCTGCCAAAGCCTTGTGCGGCGGACAAGTCTGTGTTAGCAGCGATTGATTTTATGATATTTATTGCTAGCGCAAACACAGATTTGCGCATACGTGGATGGAGATAATAAGAATGAGAGATCAGGAATTAATAAGCGATAAACTACGAAACACAGGCTTATAAATTTATAATTATTAATTCTGAATTCAAACTATGCCATAGCTCGCAGAGCCTTGATGCGTTCTGCTGTTGGCGGATGCGTGGAGAAGGCTCGACTAAAGCCTTTTTTCTTTAGGCCAAAGGGACTGAAAAAATAGAGGTGAGCTGTTGCGTTATTTGGTCGTCTAATTGGTTTATTGTATTGAGCAATTTTTTCCAAAGCCCGGGCCAACCCCTCAGGGTAGCGAGTTAGTAGGGCGCCGGAAGCATCAGCCAGAAATTCTCGTTTGCGTGAAACGGCGGACTGAATCAATCGGGCGAAGATAGGGGATAGGATAATCAAGACCAAGCCAATAATCGCCAGAATATTTCCACCCTCTTTTCGGCGACCACCACCGAAGAGACTTCCACGCAGAAAGATATCAGCCAAAAGGGTTATCAATCCTACGCAGATTATAACGATTGTCATTAAACGAATGTCATAGTTCTTAATGTGTGATAATTCGTGAGCAATGACACCTTCCAGCTCTTCATTTTCCAGCTGTTCAATTAGGCCAGAGGTTAGTGCGATGGAGGCATGTTTAGGGTCTCTACCTGTGGCAAACGCATTGGGTGCAGGGTCATTGATGATGTGGATTTTCGGCATTGCTAGGCCAGCCGTGATACAAAGATTTTCTACCAGGCGATAAACATAGGGATTTTGCTCCTTTGATACTCGATGAGCTCCGGCCGTAGCTAAAGCCACCTTATCTCCTGAATAAAAGCTAAAGAGACTTAGTATTACTGCGATTACTAAGGCCCAGACAACGGTTGAATAACCCATCTCAAAATATGCACCAATAGCCCAGCCTATGGCACCGATTAAGGTTATGAAAAAGAATATTAGGACAGCGGTTTTTCTTTTATTGGCAGCTATTTGTTTGTACATAGGGGTGCATTAAACGGCCGTCCATCTTTTCTCTGCCGTCCGTGCCCTTATAGATAGAATCAGCGGAGACATTGATATAGCCAGCCGTTTATTGGGCTAATAGATTTTTATTAGTTAGAACTTAACTTCTGGGTTTTTGCGTTCACCTTCATCTTCGATCTCAAAGAATTCACGCTTGTTAAATCCAAACATCCCGGCAACCATATTGTTTGGGAAGGATTCCAGCTTTGTATTAAAGTCGCGAACATTTCCGTTATAGAAGCGTCTGGCGGCCTGTACCTTGTTTTCTGTGTCGGATAGCTCATCCTGTAGCTTAGCGAAATTTTCAGAGGCTTTTAGTCCCGGGTAATTTTCAGCCACAGCGAAGAGTGATTTTAGGGCTCCGGACAGCATGTTCTCTGCCTTTGCCTTGTCGGCTGGGTTTTGCACACCCATAGCCTGGGAACGGGCTTGAGTTACCTTTTCAAAGACTTCTCGCTCATGTGTGGCGTAGCCCTTTACAGTCTCAACAAGGTTGGGGATCAGGTTATAGCGCCGTTTTAGCTGGACATCTATGTCTGACCAGGCTTCATTGGTTTGGTTTTTTAGTCTGATTAAGCTGTTGTATACCCCAATAAACCAGATTATTAGGACAACGATTGCGATAATGACGATCCATAGTGGAGTTGACATAATTTATGTTGTTAATTGTTTGACAATGGCTTTATATTATGTTAAAATATTTACATCTTGTATGAACATCTTCTTTATTATATAATTTGTGGTAGGCCGTTGTCAAAGAAATTATCGGCGATAGAGTATTTTACTCGAATATCATCGGGGGAAAAATGAAAACATTAAATGCAGTAATAAAGAATCTTAACAAAGTAAGGTTTTTTTATTTTATTATTGGCGTGGCTGTAATTGGATCTGCTCTACTATTTATCAATACAGATACTACTTTTTCGGCTGGAGGTGAATGTACAGTGGATGGTTGTGACGGAGGTAGAGAAATTAGATCCGTTACACCGAGGTTTGGCCAATCAGACTCAATAGTCACTTTAGATCTTTGTGGATGTAATTTAAATTATACTGGCGGTGACCATGATCATTACTATCTCATACCAGAGGATTGTGAATATACTAATCCAGCGGAGGAACCTCCAGAGTGTGCTATTGAGGGCATTGATTGGTCAGTTGATAGTGAGTGCGGTGGTAGTGAATTAGAAGTTTATGTTCAGTTTGATTTAGCTGATGCTGACATTGCTGCTTATGATGTTGTAGATCGTTTTTATAGAAGAACTGGCGGAGCTCCATTTTGTCCCACTTTTGTATGGAGAAAGAACGTCTTAGCAAGTGGTTTCGTGGTGTATAACCCAGACATCACTGGCTGGGGTTGGTTTGGTGCCACCACCGGAGAGATAGTCGCACCAGCGACGACAGCCGATGCTACTCCCGGCTGGATGAGCCTGCATTGCAAAAGTGAGATATTTACCGGTCATCCAAACGGTACTTGCTATGATCCGGTAGAAAATCCCGAAGGAGTGGACTATGGAGTTGGTATGATTTTTGACGATGCAACAACACTGTTTGATGTCGCCGGTACAGCTTGGTTGGGAGAAAGTAAAGACGAAGATCAGAATCCGGCCAATGCCTCACCTATGGGTTGGGTAGACTATTCTCCTTCTGAAACAGCAGGTGTCTGGGGGGCTCTACCGAATTTTTGCTCTGTAAAGGGACCGGCCATATTTAACGAAGGCACGGGTCGTCTTGAGGGCTGGGCTCGCATACTTACTTTAAGAGAATACGGTTTAAGTCTTTCTTGTGATCCGGACAGCTTTAAAAGAACGTGGACTGACACAGATATTGTGGATGATAGTACCGGAAGTAGCTTAGATTTAGCTGAGTCTAATGATGGCGTGATTCATGCTGCTTGGGCTAGTGGTACTGATGAAATTTATTATAGTCAATTTAGCGGAGGCGCATGGAGTCCGAGATTTAACATTTCGTCTGATATTGGTACTACTGTCCCAGATAAAGTCCCCAAGATAGCAATTGATGACAACAACAGGGTTCATGTTGTCTTTATATCGGAAAATGGTGCCATGATACAAGATGCATTTTGTGATTATGATCCTGAAGGGCTTGATAGCTGTATTCAGTTAGGTGAGTGGGTTACGGGGAAAGTGATACAGAATGGGGTAGAAACCTATGAGGATCTCTCGATAGCGGTTGATTGGGCTGGATTCGACCAAATCTTATATGTTTTTTACCTTCGTTCAGATAATAACCGTCTCTATCTAGAGGAGAGTGTTGGTAATGGAGATTTTAGTGCTGTTGCGCCATTCATCGGTGGCGAAGTTACAAGCTCGGGACAAGCAGAATCACCGGGGATAGCTATTGATTATTCACATGATATACATCTGGTATATAGGCAAAATGAAGGGTCTGAGAAGATTCATTATGTCGAGGTTGTTGACGAACTTATAGAATCAACAATAGACATTTGCGATGATGATAGTTGTGATAATCCGGATATCGCAGTAGATCCGGTTGGAAATCCACACATTGTCTACGTAGCCGACTTTTCCGGCATTGATGAGATCTATTATAAAAAATATTCCGATGTTAGTGGCTGGAGCCAAGACCTTATCCTAACAGGAGGAGGCCCAAACATTCTGCCGTCAATAGCTATTGGTAATGATCACATCATTCATTTGCTTTATGAGGATACTATAGATGACGAGATTGATCATAGGGAAAGTACAAACGGTGTTGAATGGCACTCCGCTGAGTTAGCAGCCTATACTGCTGGCCAAAATAGAAGGCCCGTAGCTATTGTGGCATCAGATAATACTGTCAGGGCGCTCTTCAATGTTCAAGGCGGTGATGTTCATTACACATATTCAAGTGCACTTTTTTCTATTGATGCGACATGTAATAACCAGCCAGGTGAGGAAGTTATTCCGGGTGATCCGATCTGGGGAGCTGATTGGGGCTGGATTTGTCTGCGTGGCAGTAATGTCAATCCAAATACCTTGGGCCAAATGCGCAGCTGCTATGACTGTGAAGGAGAATACTGTAAGATCTGTGAGGTTGATGACGAAGTAACGGTTGACCCTTGGGAACCGCCAATGTATGCATGTAATCGATGTCAGGATTGCGCAAAAAATGTCTGTCAGGATGACTCGACAATATTATGTGATGATGCGGGTGATTGTGGTGGTGAGGCCTGCATACCCCATCAAAAGTGTCGCCGTACAGGTGAAAATAGCCCAGCCTCAGGTGGAGACGAGGTATGTTTGGATGATTCCGATTGTGATTATCTGAATGGTACAAATAAATGTGTCCCTGTCTGTCAGAGCTGTCAGACATGTAATCTTTGGGGGGTGTCTATTGAAGGGCCTTTGTATGAGGGTGGTACATTCCATGGATATGCCTGGTCTGCAGGCGGTACGGTGCCGGTTGATACGATTAATCTGCCACCGGGTTCATATGATTCAGGCAACATTGAAGCGGAATCAGATATTGATGAAGCCTCTACTGATCCATGTATTGAACCAAACTGTGTCTGTACCACCAGAGCAGCGTGTGAAGCTTGGGGATGGGAGAACGTTGGTGCTCAGGCCTCGCTTAATCAGCGTTGTGCTGATGATGCGGGGGGCCTTGGTTATAGCGGATGGGGCGGCTGTCGAGTTAATAATCCTGCATTCGGAAATATAGAAAAATTTGCTAAATCATTTGATGCGCCGTCAATAACTAATCCATTGCCTCAAGATGGCAATTACTTCTTATCCTTTTCTGGTTTATATACAAATACAGCCAACGAGTTACTGGGAATTACTATTAAAGCTGCTGACGGAACAACGCGTTACCAGATTCAGGTAGCTGACTTAAATGATGCAGGTTCTGAATTAAAAACTTGTTCTTCACCCCAGTGGTATTTGGAAACAGATGATATGATATATTTCGATACAAAACCTGGAGCACCGCCGATTAATATTGATTATTTCAGAATAACCAGTCTACCTGTTTCGAATGTTAGTTGTAGCACGGGAACTACATTTGACGAGATATACGTTGATGAGGCGGGTCTGGGATGGATTGACTTTAGTAATGCAGTTCTGCCAAAACCTTGGACACAAACCCAATATGGCAACGTTTATTCGAGTGGACACATTGGTTCAGGCGCTGCACCTACACCATCGCTCAATTCAACATATATTATTCAAACTCCCACTACTATTAATAATGATTGGATAATGCAGCCAGCATACAATCGTACTTTAACAGGAGACCCAATATTGCTCCCGACCTATGAAACAAGATATCGTAACGTTCTCGGTGGCATCGACTATGAGGGAATGATACAGCCGGTTGAGCTGAATCAATACACTGATCGTGTGGTGGAGATAGATTGTCCTGTGGGGCAAACCAGTGTTAACTGGAGTGAAATAAAGGATGTAGTTTACAATACTATACCCCCCGGCGTTCTTAGCCATAGTATTATACACATTGGCACAGCAGACGATCATTGTAGTCTGAATATTGACGAAGCCGTAGAATTTATAAATGGCTCGGACGAATTTGAAAACGGTAGCGGTACATTCGTTATTGAAGGAAATCTTAATGTAAACAACAATATTACTTATGATGCTACAGGTCCGGCTATCGAGGCTATGAGACAATTAGCCTCTGTAATATTTATAGTTAAAGGTGACGTAATCGTTGATCCGAGTGTGACGAACATGGTCGGTACTTATGCGACACTAGGGTGTGACCCGGGAGTCCCAGCGGGTACTGGAAATTGTGAGGCAATACCGGATATTGGAGTGTTTAGTAGTGGTAGTAGTTCAGACCGACTAACAGTTCAGGGTATAGTATTAGCTAAGAAATTCGAACTACATAGAACAGGTGTCAGTAGTGATGCTGGTTCTGAGGTGATAATAAACGATGGCAGAATGACCAGTAATCCGCCACCTGGCGCAGTGGATATTTCAACTAATCCGGCTTTTAAACCTGCCAGACCATACGTAACCAACGATTAGAAAAGACATATAGCGCAAAAGAGGGCCAAAATATGGTCCTTTTTTGTTGACCTTGAAATTTATTATGATTTGTGCTATACTTAATTACATAAAGAATATAATATTACATATAATATGGGTTTATTTTCAAAGAAAGAAGGATATGTAGGGGTCGATTTGGGGACTTCTGGTATAAAGATAGTAGAGTTAGCTAATGATCAGGGAAAACCGCGCCTGGTTACGTATGGTTATACCGAACAATATGTTAATGTTGTAAAAAGTGATTCCCAAGAAACGCTGTCTAAAGCCATAAAAGTTATCAAACAGATTTTAAAACAGGCAAAAGTAAGCTCAAATAGGGTAATCTCAGCCCTACCCAGTTTCACCGTATTTAGTGCCATAATTAGTCTTCCTAATATGTCACGCAAAGAGCTGGTATCAGCAGTTCGTTGGGAAGCAAAAAAATTTGTCCCCATGCCGATAGAGGAAATGATACTTGACTGGAAAGTTCTGGAGGAAACTAAACAAGACGACAAGCCGGAGGTACCGGACGCACAAGACCTAAAGTCAAAGCTAACAAAAGATACCCCGATAAATAAGCTCAAGCAGGAAAAGCCAACAAAAAGTCTGAATATCTTACTTACCGCAGCCCCAAAAAATCTGGTCCAACGATACTTAAGCATATTTAAAGAATTAAACGTTAGGCTGGTTGGACTTGAAACAGAGGCTTTTGCGCTGGAAAGATCATTGATAGGTCATGACAAATCAGCCGTCATGGTAGTGGATATAGGTGGGCTCAATACAAACATCTCAGTTATCAGAGACAGTATACCTTTATTAAATAGAAGCATTGATGTCGGTGGTGAAACCATCACGCGAACAATCGCCAATGGTTTAAATGTTGATTTGGAGCGTGCAGAACAATTCAAACGTGATTTTGGCATGGCAACGAGTGAAGATAGCAGTCAGCAGATACCAAAAACAATTGAGTTCGTGGTTAGCTCAATCGTAAATGAAATAAAATATTGTTTCAATCTCTACCAAAACCAATCGGTTGGTAACACAAAGCCCGGTAAAGCAATCGAAAAGGTTGTATTAACCGGTGGATCGTCCTATCTGCCATCATTGCCAGAATATTTATCAAAAATACTAAATATGAGGGTTTATATCGGTGACCCTTGGGCACACATTTCGTATCCTGAGGAGCTTCAGCCGGTATTACGAGAGTTAGGGCCGAGATTTTCTGTAGCGATTGGTTTAGCCATGAGAGAAATATATTAAATAAAAACATGACTGACATTAATTTAATTCAAGACTCTGCCGGAGAAGACGAAAAGAAAAAGAAAAAAGAGTCAGGTGAAATTAAATACACTGATCCGCCCAAAGAAACAGACGAAGAAGAAAAACCTCAAAAACCAAAAGGCAGTTTTTTGGAAAAGTTTTTTCGTAGAAAAGAAAAGAAAGCCGAGCAGCCACCAACAATTATTAAAGAACAACCACCGGTAAAAAAACCAGCAGAGAAGCCCGTTATCGAGCCAATTAGTCATATAGGATCAGCCCCAAAAGAGCCTGGTCAGTCGTTTGGGCCGACCAAGATGTCACTCCAGAGCAGAGAAACCAAAAAGCAAAGTAGTCGTGTACTTGAAGAGAAAATAAAGAAAAAAACCGATAAAAAAGCCAAAAAGTCAGACCCGGATACCATAGACCCCGTTGAAGATCAATCATTCTTGGATGTAAACTTAATGCCGGGGGACATTATAGACAACCTGGAGCCTAAAGGCAAAATAATCACCTATGCAATTGTGGCCGTTGTCTCATTTTTATTTGTTGCAGGCGTATATATAGCGCTCGCATATTATGAAGAAAATATTTACCAAGGCACTGAGGACGTAGCTAAAGAAATCCAAGAAGTGGAAGATGCGATTGATGGGTTACGAGATACACAGCAGGCTGCATTATTGTTCAAGTCTCAGGCAGACCAAGTAAAGGATATTTTCGACAAGCACATTCATTGGAGTAATTTCTTTGAAATGTTAGAGCGTTATACACTTTCTGAGGTAGCCTATAGTTCATTTACCGGATCATTAACACGTGGGAGCAATCCGCAATTTTCATTAAGTGCTACAGGAAAAGACTTCCGATCAATTTCACGTCAGATCATGGCTTTTCGTGACGAGGCAAAAGACTTTATCGTAGATGTTAAAGCCAATTCAGGTAGCAGGACGGATGGTGGCGAAGAAGGCGATGATTCCGTTTCTTTCTCTATAGGTATAACAGTATTTGAAGATATATTTTATGATAGTTTAGAAGAAAAGGAGGAACAATAATATGTCTGCCCTAGACCAGGTTAGAAAAACAATTCTCTATATCATTTTCAAGAACTCTAAGATTGTCTCTGTCGGTATTGCTGTAGTGATTCTTGGCTTGGGAACGATCTTCTTTCTCTATCCCAAGTACTTAGGCATTCAAAATCAGGGCTTGTTTGAATACGATACCAAACAAGAATTGTTAGATAACCGACAAAGCTATCTGGATCAGCTAAATAAAATGGTTGATGAGTTCAATAAGATTAACGAACAAGATGTAGAAAATCTGAAAAAAATATTACCCAGTGGTGAACAAATCCCAGAATTATTTGTAATGGCTGACCAGCTGGGCAAGGACATGAATATGCAGGTTAATAGTATAAATATATCTACTCAAAGTGCGGTTAAGCAGGCGGTAACAGTAAAAGACAATAAAACCATATCTGCCAACACAGGGGATTCAAAGTCTTGGACTTATGCCAGTCAGCCGGGCACGGAAGCAGCCAACGTATATTCAAGTACCACCAGCCTTGGCACTGCAAACATTACGATATCGGTTGTGGCTGAAGAATATAGCTACGCCAAATTCAAGGAGATGCTAAACACAATAGAGAATAGTATGAGGATATTTGACCTTAAGTCGGTTAGCTATACATCAGGTGGAAATGCCTTGTCGCTCAACTTAACTACTTATTTTATTGATAGTATATAATAATTAGGTAAAAAGGTTATGGCCCTAGTTCAAAAAAAGATGGATCGAAAACGTTTGATAACGTTAGCTGCCATACTTGTAGTGTTTTTTGGAATAACTTTATATTTAGTATTCACAAATTATTTAAGCGGCGGATCTGGCACAGTAACAGATCTACCGACTGACTTTCAGACACCGACTGACAGAGACCTACCGATCTTTACTGATTTGGGTAAGGATGTTTTACAGGACCCCAGAATAGAAGGTTTAGAGCTTCACGGAAGTTTCCCGATCACTCCCGGTAAAATGGGGCGCACCAATCCTTTTGTAGAAACCATTACTCTAACGACCGAATAAAAACCTCAAAAATCTATAACAACGTATGGCTATTCCAGCTACAAAAACAATAAACATTCCTGCTGGGTCTAATCTTTTAGACTATTTGATTGCTCATAATATTGCTACCCTAGAACAAATTGAACAGTGGAAGCGAGAAGCACAAGCAAAGAGCAAGTCGATTATTGAGATTATCGAAGAAGCCAAGGAAATAAAAGACGACGAATTATTACAGGCAAAAAGCCGAGTTTTTAATTTACCTACAATTGATTTATTTGGTCGTGTCATAAGCGTGGAAGTGCTCAAATTGATTCCGGAAGAGATTGCGACTAATTACAAAATGATTTGTTTCTCACGTACAGGCAGTGAAATAAGCATTGGTATGGTAGATCCTGGTGATTACAAGGCGATTGAAGCGTCTGAATACATTGCGAGAAAAAATTCATTTAGAATAAAATACTACGTTATTAATTTAACCGCTTATAAGTATGTTCTTAGGCAATATGAAAGTCTTAGCAATGAAGTTGAGGAGGCCTTAAAGGGGACAGTAGCAGGGGATGGGGAACACAGTGTTGATATATCGGAAAAAGGCTTTGACGAGATAGTCCGTGCTGCTCCGGTGGCAAAAATGGTCAGCTCTATTTTGGCCCATGCTGTCGAGGGAAAGGCCTCTGATGTGCACATTGAGCCGGTGGCTGAAGAAACACGCGTAAGATATCGTGTCGATGGAATTTTACACACTTCATTAGTTCTACCCAGAACAATACACCCCTCTATTGTCGCACGTATCAAGGTATTATCAAATTTAAAGATTGATGAAACTAGAGTGCCTCAAGACGGAAGGTTCCGAAAAAAGTTTGAATCGGGAGACGTTGATTTCCGTGTTTCTACATTACCGGTTGTAGAAAACGAAAAGGTTGTAATGAGAATCTTAGACACATCCTCAAATGTGTTAAAGCTGGAAAGGCTGGGTTTCTGGGGCAAAAATTTGGAAAGAATAAAAGACAGCATTAAGCGCCCGCATGGGATGTTCCTGATCACCGGTCCGACGGGATCCGGTAAGTCTACCACGCTGTATGCTTTGCTGCATATCTTAAACAAGGAGTCGGTAAATATTGTAACGTTAGAAGACCCTGTCGAGTATTATCAAAAAGGTATAAATCAATCACAGGTAAATCCTGATGTAGGTCTGACGTTTGCTCGAGGATTACGATCTATATTGCGTCAAGATCCGGATATTATTATGGTTGGTGAGATTCGTGACGGTGAAACAGCCGAATTAGCTGTTCATGCAAGTTTAACCGGTCATATAGTGCTCTCAACTCTTCATACGAATGATGCCTTTGGTGCTGTGCCTCGATTGGTTGATATGGACATTGAGCCATTTTTATTGACCTCATCATTAAATCTGGTTATGGCTCAGCGTTTAGTTAGACGTTTGTGTGACAATTGTAAAGAGGAGATACACATACCTAAACGCTATGAGGATCATGTGCTAAATGAAGTATCTAAGCTGGACAAACAAGCACTACCTAAGGGAATTAAAATAACCAAACCGGTGAAATTTTATAAGGGTAAAGGATGTGTTCGTTGTGCTAATACAGGCTACAAAGGAAGGGTGGCCATCTCCGAAGTTTTGGAAGTCTCGGAAGAATTAAAAAAAATTATTTTATCAGGATCTGATTTAGATGCCATAAAAGGTGAATTTCAACGCCAAGGCATGTATTATATGGTTCAAGATGGCTTTATTAAAGCGCTCCAAGGTCTCACGACAGTCGAAGAAGTTATGAAAATAACAAAAGAATAGCCTCTTAAGATATAACTATGGCAGCAGCAAAAAAGAAAAAAGCAAAAAAAAAGGCACAGACACGTTCTAGAAAAAAAGTGTTACTAATTGAGGATGATACTTTTCTTTCAGGCATGTATATTGCCAAGCTAGGCATGGAAAATTTTGAAGTTCTTTTAGCTGCTGATGGCAAAGAAGGTATTGATATGGCAAAGAAGGAGAAACCTGACTTAATCCTATTGGACCTAATACTGCCCGTAATAGACGGATACGGTGTTTTAGAAGCCCTAAAGCGCAGTCGAGTACTTTCAAGTGTACCGGTGATTTTATTAACAAATTTAAATGAACGGGAAAATATCGACAGAGCCATGAAATATAATGTTGTTGACTACCTTGTTAAAGCACACTTTATGCCCTCTGAAGTGATCAAGAAAATAAAAAGAGTGATTAACATAAATAACTAGGGACAATGGATACTACAACACAGCTAAATCTTGGAAAACTACTGCGCAGTGTGGCTGAATATCACGCATCCGCCTTACATTTATCTGTGGGTAATCCCCCGATACTAAGAGTTGATGATCAGCTCAAGCCATTGCAGGATGAAGAAATGATGACTCCGGAAAAAACAGAAAAGATAGCTATGTCTTTCTTGAATGATGAAATGAAGGCTAAGCTCAAAGAAGAAAAAGAAGTTGTCTTTACATATACATTTGAAGAACGGGCTCGATTCAAGGTAAACGTTTTTTATCAGAAAGGTCATCTATCTATTTCATTGAAGTATATACAGCCAACTCTTATGGGCTTACGTGAGCTGGGCTTGCCTTCTATTGTGGAGCGTCTGGCAAATGTTACAAAAGGGTTGGTTATGGTGACGGGTCCGTTTGGTTCCGGTAAGTCGACTACCCTGGCTTCAATAATAGAAACAATAAACCAGACTCGTTCGGAATATATTATTACCGTAGAAAAACCGGTTGAGTATATCTTCACCAACAATAAAAGTATGATCGAGCAGCGCGAAGTGGGTCAAGATACAACATCTTTTAAAAAAGGCTTGAGCAATATTCCTCAAGAGGACGTCGATGTGGTTATGCTATCGGAAATGGAAGATCCGGAAGTTATGGAATTAGTCTTTACCGTAGTTGAGTCAGGCCGATTGGTAGTTGCGGCCATGAACACTGATTCAGCTTACAAAACGATAGAGAGAATAATAAACAGCTTTACGGGCCATAAACAGGAGCAGATCCGTTTACAGCTGGGTGATGCCT
>JAHIZJ010000127.1 GCA_018814765.1 Patescibacteria group bacterium | reverse complement strand
TTTTGCAAATCTACACCACTACTTCCACCGAATGTTTCTGACCATCATCAACAAGTGTTACTGCCTTCCCCTGTTGCACCACACCATCCACCGAAACAGTTGTTGCTTCTTTTTCACCCTCCTTTTTTTGAATAACCCTTATGTGATAGATAGTTTCACGAAAGCGGTAATGTACGGTAAAACCATCCCAATCAGCGGGGAGGCAGGGCTTGAAAGACAACTTGTCCGTTTTCAGGCTGAGACCCAGGAGTGATTCAACGATAAGGCGGTACATCCAGGCGGCAGATCCCGTGTACCATGTCCATCCGCCCCGGCCCGTGTGAGGTGTGACTGCATAGACGTCCGCCGCGATAACGTAGGGCTCGACTTTGTATTTTTCGATTCCTTCCGCGGATTTACCATGATTAACGGGGTTGATCATCGCGAGAAGTTCCCACGCGCGGCGGCTGTCACCTAATGCGGCAAATGCCATGGTCGCCCAGATCGCAGCGTGGGTGTACTGTCCTCCGTTTTCCCTTACACCGGGAACATAGCCTTTTATATAACCGGGATTCAAGTTTGATTTATCAAAAGGTGGATCCAATAGCTGGATCAGGGAGTCTTCCCGGCGAACCAGATATTTGTCCACCGCTTCCATTGCCATCCGCGAATGCCCGCTGTCACCCGCACCCGAAAGAACGGACCAGCTTTGTGCTATCGAGTCAATCCGGCATTCCGGGCTCTTGGCCGATCCGAGCGGGGTACCATCATCGAAGTATGCCCGGAGGTACCACTCGCCGTCCCATCCGTGTTCTTCGATACTCCGGCGCAGCCTGTCAACCTCGCTCTCGCATTTTTTGCTGAAGTCCAGGTCGCCGCGGAGCCGCGCGATTCCGGAGAACTTGATGAGAACGTCACACATGAAGAACGCCAACCACACACTCTCGCCTTTACCTTCCTGGCCGACCATATTCATTCCGTCGTTCCAGTCACCGGATCCGATAAGGGGAAGTCCGTGTTCGCCGAATCTGAGACCTCTCAGGATAGCCCGCACGCAATGTTCGTATAGGCTGGCTTTTTCATCTGACCGGACGGGAAGATCAAAATAGGAGTCCTCTTCGGGATTAACCGGGCGGCCTTTGATAAAGTGAATCGATTCGTCAAGTACCCCCGTGTCGCCGGTGCTCCTGACATAGCGGCACGTTGCCAGCGGGAGCCAGAGGAAGTCATCGGAACAGCGGGTACGCACCCCCCTGCCCGTCGGCGGGTGCCACCAATGCTGGACATCTCCTTCGGAAAACTGGCGACCCGCGCAGAGGAGCAGGTGCTCCCTCACAAGATGCTGTTCAGTATGTACGAGGCTCATCGTATCCTGTAACTGATCGCGGAAACCGAAGGCGCCACCGGACTGATAATGTCCACTCCGCCCCCAGAGCCGGCATGTTATCGTCTGATACAGCAGCCAGCCATTGACAAGAAAATTAACGGATGGATCTGGTGTTTCAACCTGGACTGCACCGAGCGTGTGACTCCAGTAGTGCCAGACCGCTTCAAGCGCCTTTCGTGCCACGGTTGAGTCACGGAAGCGACGCGCAAGACCCGCGGCGTCATCGGCATCTTGCCCGGCACCGAGAGTGAAAACAATCTCCCGCTCTTCCCCGTCATCGAGATCAAAGGCCACATGAATGGCTGCGCAGGGATCCAATCCGGCCCCCACCCTGCCGGAAAGGCGTGACCGGATCATGGCGGCGGGATTGGCAAGCGTGCCGTTTCGGCCAATGAACTCAGTCCGGTCAGAGCTTATCGTCCTGGTGGCATGATCCACGTTAAAGAAGGCAACACGTTTGCCGAATTCGGCGTTGTAAGGGTTTTGCGCAAAGAGCGCGCCGCTTTGAGGGTCCACTTCGGTGATAACGTGCATCGCTGCTTTGGACCGCGTTTCCCCCAATACCCACTCCGCGTAGCCACTCACAGAGAGCCGCCGCGAACGTCCGGACCGGTTGCGAACCTTGAGCACCGTGAACTTCACAGGTGCGTCCATGGCCACGTACACCCAGACCTCAGAGCTGACGCCCCGCTCCGTGTGTTCGAACACGGTGTAGCCGAATCCGTGCCGGGTGACATAGGGAGTGGTGCCCCTAATGGGATGCGGCATGGGGGACCAGAAATGGCCGCGCTCCTCGTCGCGAATGTAAAAGGCCTCGCCGCCGGAATCACTTACCGGATCGTTGTGCCAGGGAGTGAGACGAAATTCATGAGCATTCCCGCTCCACGTATAGGCAGATCCGTTTTCCGAGACGACGGTCCCGAAGTGAGGGTTGGCCAGTACATTGACCCACGGCGCCGGTGTCACCTGCCCGCCGCCGGTTGAAATGATGTACTCACGACCGTCAGGGGTAAATCCACCCGTTCCGTTAAAGAACACAAGGTCCTCACGGGGCATGGCCGCAACTGTCGACGGAATGGGGCGGTGGGTACGGGTCGGTACGAGGGCCGGGATTACTGGCTGCACGGAGCCGAGGCGTTCTATCTGTTCCGCAAGCGTTCCCCGGCTGTCGATAATTATGGCGCGTGCCACAGATCG
>JAHIZJ010000088.1 GCA_018814765.1 Patescibacteria group bacterium | reverse complement strand
TCTGCTTTAGAGGTTATCATATGATTATGCTTAATTGCATAATCATACAACCTTTGAGAACCCTTAATCCACCTATACTTGTAAACTACTTGCATTGAGAACTCCTTTTAAGAGTCCAGTATGTATGTGAACTTGATCAACTGCCTATACTTCGATTATTACGGGCATAATCATAGGACGTCGTTCTGTTTTTTGAAAAAGAAACTTGCCCAAATCATCTCTTAATTTATTCTTGATATAAGTTTCGTTTAATGATGATTTTGGTTCTCTGTCTTTTAAAATATCTTTTACTTTGTTACGAGTTTGGTCGATTAACTGTTGACTGCTTTTCATGTATACGAAACCACGTGAAATAATATCAGGCCTACCTATTAGCCTACCAGTCTTACCTTCGATTGTAGCAATGACGACAACCATGCCGTCTTCAGCCAGTTGTTTGCGGTCCCTTAATACAACGCTTGATACGTCGCCGACTCCCAGACCATCAACCATGACGTATTCTGAAGGAACCTTCTTACTTGTTAGTCTGCCGCCCTGCTTAGAAAATTCTATTATTTGACCATTGTCGGCAATGAAAATGTTTTTCGGATCGAAACCGATCTCAATAGCAATTTTGGCATGAATCTTTAAAAAAGAATGATTCCCTTCAATCGGAATGAGGTATTGCGGATTAATCAGTTTAAGCATTAGCTTAAGATCTTCTTGACGGGCGTGTCCCCCAGAATGGATATCCATCATTTTATAATTAATAACTTCTGCTCCTTCACGATAAAGTGTGTCGATCAATCTCTGGACCGAACGTTCATTGCCGGGAACTACTGATGAGGAAAAAACGACAGTATCGCCCTTGGTAATCCTTGTTTTTTTATGTTCCCGGTTGGCTAAACGCATCAAGACAGCACGACCCTCACCTTGAGCACCCGTACAAAGTATCACAAGTTTATTACTGGGTAGCTTTTTCATGCTTTCATAGGAGATAAGCGTATTTGATTTTATCTTCATGTATCCCAGTTGTTGAGCAATTTCAACATTCGTTTTCATGCTATAGCCATCAAGTATTATATGGCGACCATACTTTTCAGCCAGTTCAACGATTTGTTGAATACGTCCTAAGAGAGAGGCAAAAGTACCGATAATCAAACGACCCTCTGTTACACGGAATATATCCTCAAGATTGCCCATAATTTCCTGTTCAGAAAATTGGTGGCCGGGTTGTGGTGCATTTGTGCTATCAGACAACATGGCTAAAACATTCTGATCGCTAAGCTTTGCGATTTTAGCGAGATCAGTAGGAGTATCGCCAGACGGATGCAAGTCCAATTTAAAATCACCTGTATGCACAATTTTTCCTACAGGAGTATTGATTATTACACCCAGTGAACCTGGAATATTATGACTAACTCCAAAAAATTCTAGTTCAAAGACTCCGAGCCTAAGCTTGGATTCACTATCTACTGATTGTAGGTCCAACTTACCGCCATTTTTATAATCTTCTTGGCGTTTTGCAATTATGCCCAATGTTAGAGGGGTTCCGAAAACTGGTGGGCGCCCCAGTCTAGGTATTAAGTGGGGGATTGCACCGATGTGGTCATAGTGACCATGTGTAATGATTACACCCTTGATAAGTTTCTCTTTCCCTTTTAAATATGAAATGTTGGGAATAATATAATCAATACCAGGCATATCTTCCTCAGGAAATTGTAACCCCATGTCAACAATAATTATATCCTGTTTGTATTCAAAAATAATCATATTACGGCCTACTTCTTCAAGGCCACCCAGAGGGATGATTCTCAGTTTGTCGTTTTTATTTAACTTTGGTTGAGGGGTTACCCTTCTGGGTATTCTCTTTGTTTTTTTTGGAACCATATTGTTAATTTAAAAGATTATTAATTGCAGACATTACGCACATTGAAAAAATAGCGTAAAATAAAGGCAAAGATTAAAATTAAAACAAAAACTATGTCTTTGCCGAAAAATGTTATCCATTACATCAAGGGTCTAATGTGCGTGTTTGAGAATGCTAACTGCATATCG
>JAHIZJ010000087.1 GCA_018814765.1 Patescibacteria group bacterium | reverse complement strand
TTCAAATACTACGGGCACAATAACCGAAGTAACAATTCTGAACGGTATAGTAACCTTTGACGATATTGATCCGGGAAATTTACAGGTTTGGGGTCTTGATATAGGCGACGGAAGAAACGATGGTATAAATCGGCTCTATGCCATGAAACATGACGGTAATTTGTATGAGTATTCTTATATATCAGGTGAATGGGAAATACAAATTGCATTGACAATGAGCGGTACCTCCGCGCCATGGGATTTAATAGTAGGCAATGGACGCAACGATGGCGTTGTCAGGATTTATGTAACCAGTTTTGATAATAAGGTGCATGAATTCAGTTATATTGGTGGTAATTGGAGCGAGGAGATAATCGGGGAAACATCGAGCTACACTGAAGGCATAACAATAGGTGATGGAAACAATGATGGTAATAATGAAGTTTATGCCGCATCTAACGACAAACATGTCTACGAATTTTCATACCAGGATGGTTCTTGGAATGAAACTGACTTGGGAGCCGGGGGCGACTCAATGTGGGATGTAGAAGTGGGGGCGGTAAAGGGTGATAGTATAAATAGGGTGTATGCGGTTTCTCAGGACAAGAAATTATATGAATTTACGAAGTCTGATTCTGGTTGGTCGCAAGAAACAGTTGGAGAGTTTACCGACACCGTTAGTCGATTAACTATTGGTGTTGTCGGAGGTCGAGAACAATCAGCAATTTACATATCATCAAATGATAAAAAGGTGTATGAATATGCCTATGAATAGGTTAAGTAATACGCCGATATTTTTGGTTATCATATCATGTGAATATTAGCACCCGTTTCGTAAAATTGTTGAGGCCAATAAAAAATCGCATAACCGGTTACCCAGTTGCGCGATTTGTTGTGCGTGTTCTTATACCAGAGTTGAAGCTTTCACCTCCTCCATCAATCCGGAAATAAGTTCGTGAACAGACATGATTCGGTCGATCCGGTGCACATTGGCTCCGCAAAAGATCAGGCCATTGTCCACATCTCCACGATATGAGTTGTCAAGGCGTTCAGCTACACAAAACCCGGATGCATCACGTTCGCACGAAAGAATGCAGTGGAAAGGACAATTAGGCTTAGGGATGACGCCGTCCTGTAACCGTCTGAGAAAGTCGTTGGCCAAAACGCGGCCAGGCATGCCTACCGGAGTCTTGATAATGTGCAGATCTTCGAGACGGGCATTAACGTACGCCTGTTTGAACTCATCAGACACCGGACACTCTGTAGTAGCAACGAAACGGGTGCCCATTTGTACTCCCGATGCGCCTAAAGAAAGCATGAGTGAGATATCATCGCCGGTGTAGATACCTCCAGCGGTAATCAATGGAATTTTACGGCCGTTCAATTGCTCAAACGGCTGAATAATTTCCAGTATTTCCCGGAGTATTTTTACCAGAGAGAAGTCGCTGCTATGTGCCAGTTGTTCAAAAGAGAATCCCAGATGTCCGCCAGCGAGAGGACCTTCAATGATGAAGGCATCAGGCATGCGACTGTAACGCTTCCACTGGTTAAGGATGATTCTCGCCAGTCTAGCCGAACTGATAATTGGAACCAAGGCGACATCTGGATCTTCGACAATCGACGGAAGATTGCGAGGAATGCCCGCACCATAGACGATTATCTTCACACCGGCACCAACTGCGGTGGCAACAAGATCCTTGGCATTTGACAATGCTCCCATCACATTCACAGCAAACGGCTTATTGGTATGTTCTTGAAGCATTCTGATTTCTCTCAGCAACGCCTCACGGGACGTTCTGATAAAATCGTCATTGCTCATGCCGTGTGAAAGATCACCCAAACCCATAGATGTTAGAGTGCCCAGACAGCCTTCTTGCAAAACAGCCAAAACTAATGGACACCCTGAAACTCTGACCCCCATACCTCCTTGAACAAGAGGCCGGAGGAATTCCCATCGACCTATTTTCAGTCTTGGGATTTCCACGTTAGCCTCCTATTCTCTTGTTTTATGTTAAAGAACGCAACTGAAAAGTTTTTATGTTTTTATATCATTCGTATAATCATAGTGCATGTTTTTATCAGAATTGTCAAAAATATTAATTAGACATTTGAATTAGATTAGGCCAGGGTGGCTGTTTTAGTTGTTTCGTGGTAATGTAGATTTGTATAGAGCATTGTGCGTTGCTCTCATTCTTTATTAATAGTACACATGTCGCAAAAAACTACATCAAACTTTTATGGTCTTGGTATCGCTCCTAAACTGCTTGAAATACTCGAGAAAAATCACTTTACCACCCCAACTCCGATTCAGGCAAAAACCATTCCTTTGGCTATTGAGGGGAAAGACCTGATCGGTATAGCGCAAACAGGCACAGGAAAAACGCTTGCTTTTGGTATTCCCATGATGCAGAATATTGCGCGCTTAAAAACACGAGGGCTTGTTTTGGTGCCAACGCGTGAGCTGGCCTCTCAAGTAGAAGAAATGCTTATGCGTTTTGGTAGATCCCTGGGGCTACGAACTGCAGTAGTAGTTGGAGGGGCGTCCATGCACTTGCAGATACGAGCATTGAATTCCAGGCCACATATTATTGTAGCAACGCCAGGCAGACTAATAGACCATCTTTCAAAAAGACAAGCGCTACTGAATGATATTGGTATTCTGACACTTGATGAAGCGGATCGGATGCTTGACATGGGATTTGCTCCGCAGATTGAAAAGATACTTATCCGTATGCCAAAAAAGCGACAGACGCTTCTTTTTTCGGCAACTATGCCACAGTCGATCGTTGCAATCGCTAGTCAGCATATGCATCTGCCATTACGCGTTGAAATAGCTCAGCCAGGTACCACAGTCAAAGAAGTCGATCAAGAGGTGATTTTTCTTCCTGCCAGCGAAAAACGGACGATGCTAAAAAAAGTACTCAATAAATATTCCGGGTCAATCCTTATATTTTCACGTACCAAGTGGGGCGCAAACAAACTCTCCAGTGCTATTAGGGCCATGGGCTATACAGCAACAGAGATTCACTCAAACAGAAGCTTGCCCCAGCGCCGTTTGGCCATTGAAGGATTTAAAAAAGGTACATATCAAATACTGGTTGCCACAGACATTGCCGCTCGTGGGATTGATGTGAATAATATTGAAGTGGTGATCAACTTTGATCTGCCGGGCACTCCCGACGACTACGTACATCGTATCGGGCGTACGGCACGAGCCGGAAAAAAAGGTAAAGCGATCTCGTTTGCTACACCCGATCAGCAGAGGGATGTTCGTGATATCGAACATTTAATAAGAACACAGATTGTTATCGGAGAAGGAAGTGCATTACCAAAGACTTCCCAACATGTTGCACGTAATTCACAGCAACAGAACTATAACTATCGCTCACGTCCACGTCGCAGACGGCGTAGGAATTAGTACAGCTAACATGAATCAAAAAGAGGCGCTTGATATAATCAAAATGGGTTATAATGTTTTTCTAACCGGTAGTGCCGGATCAGGAAAGACTTTTTTATTATGTGAATACATATCCTATCTCAAGAAAAATAACATTGATTGTGCTGTTACAGCATCAACCGGTATAGCTGCGACACATCTAGATGGCAGGACTATACACTCTTGGTCAGGGATCGGAACCAGTAGTGAGCTGACAAAAGAGTTAATAGATAAGATACTGGGCAATAAAAAGATAAAGAAGCGCATTAGCAATAGTCATATATTGATTATTGATGAGATTTCAATGCTAAGTGCGGACACTCTTGATACGGTAGACAAGGTTTATCAGACTATCAGAAAAAATACTGAGCCATTTGGCGGTGTACAAGTAATTCTATCAGGTGATTTTCTACAACTTCCACCGGTAAGTCGACTTGACGATGATTTTGATACAAAGTTTGCCTTTGAGTCCGAAGTTTGGAAGAAAATGAGTATAAAAATATGCTATATCTCCGAGCAATATCGTCATGAAGATGGCGAATATTATAATATATTGAGTAAAATCAGGACAAACACGGCTGATATCAAAATACGTGATACCTTATTATCAAGACAGAACAAAACGATCAAAGATGTTGAGAAACCAACTAAGCTCTTTTCTCACAATTTAGATGTGAATGAATTAAATGATCTCGAACTTGCACAAATAAAAAACGAACCAACAGAATATATAATGAAAAAAAGTGGTAACAAGTGGCTGGTTAAATCATTGTGTAAAGGGTGTCTAGCGCCTGAAAAGCTCGTTTTGAAAAAAGATGCGATTGTTATGTTTGTGAAAAATAATTTCAATGAGGGCTACGTGAACGGAACATTGGGGCGTGTAGTCGGTTTTAATACTGACGGGCATCCCGAGGTACAGACAAAAAACGGAATAATTACCGCCGTACCGGCCAGCTGGACGATAGAAGAAAACCACAAGATAGTTGCCACGGTTACACAGATACCTCTGCGCTTAGCTTGGGCCATAACAATTCACAAAAGCCAAGGCATGACACTGGACGCTGCAGTAATGAATCTTGGAAAAACATTTGAATATGGTATGGGCTATGTAGCGCTCTCAAGGCTTAAATCTCTCAAAGGTCTTTCACTCCAAGCTATCAATGACATTGCGCTAAAGGTAGACCCAAGCCTGGTAAATCAAGATAAAACTTTTATAGAACAATCAAACACGGATAAAAGTAAAATACTTTCAATAAATAAATCGAGTATTCGGAAAGAACAAAAAAAGATTTTAAAGTTGTATACAAAATAATTAGAAAAATCACTTTTTCAGATATTGTGGGTGTATTGATTAATAAAGTACTTGGGAGTATGATGGAAGTAGAAGACAATTAACTAATCTAAAACAATATGTACGACAAAAAAGAGATGTTCAAGGCTACCTGTAGTGAATGTGGTCAATCATGCGAAGTACCGTTCAAGCCGACAGGTGACAAGCCGGTATTATGTAGCTCTTGTTTTGGTAAGCAAAAAGACAAGTTTCAGGGCAGATCAGGCGGACGTAATTTTAGCAGATCCGGTGACAGGCAAATGCACACAGCAATTTGTGATAAATGCGGCCAGAAGGCTGAAGTACCGTTTAAACCTACTGGTGACAAACCTATATTTTGTAGCGAGTGTTTTAAAAAGGAAGCTAGACCTAGTGATAGACGTGGTGGAGACAGGCGTGGTGGCAGAGATGGAGATAGTGTTGGGAATAAACAGCTATCAGAGCAGATGAAATCTATAAGCATCAAGCTGGACAAGTTAATCGGCATGCTGGATCCAGATGCAACCAAAAAAGAAACTCCGACAAAAGATAGCGTTAAAAAAACTGAGCCCAAGAAACCCGAAGCAATAAAGAAGTCTGCTAAGAAGGTTGCCAAAAAGACCGTAAAGAAAGTGGCTAAGAAGAAAAAGTAACCCCCCACACCAATATTAATAGTAGTCATGTATTATCTGTACTTATTGAAAAGTAGAAAAGATGGGAAGCTTTACATTGGTTATACAAATAATCTTAACAGAAGATTAAAACAACATAATAGTGGTGAAGTATTTTCAACAAAAGGACGTTGCCCTTTTGTGATTATATATTATGAAGCATACGCATCAAAGAAGGATGCCATGAAGAGAGAAAAAAACCTTAAGCTATTTTCAAAAGCTTACTATGGTCTTAAGAGAAGATTGATAAACAGTATTTGACTTATCGAGTAATAAGTAAATATTGGTGTGGGGGAAATAAAAAAAGCCGCCTCAACTATACAAGTATTTGGCGACTAAAGGATGGTATGGTCAAGCGACCATCAAGACTTTGACGAAATCCGCGGAAGGGTCAGTGAATGCTGTAACCAAGTCCCTGTTCAGCTCAAGCCTAACCCACAAGGCTTCACGACAACCGGTCATGAGTGCCTTTATCAGGGGAGTAGGCGCGACTCCGACTACGATACCAGTAAGGCCCAGCCGTTCAGATGCGATTTGATCGTCAGGGTCAAAGCCGAACCGTCGGCATGCTTCGGCTGAGGTGTCGACTTGGATAGTCTCACCTCTGAGCGTAAATACTTTTTCAGTATCTGGCAATACACACCCCCTTAGCTCAAAAGGACAAAGATCAACCGCGCTTGGATGTATTACTAAGGTGCTGAATAGAAAAATATCATAAGGGTATAAATAAGTCAACCCCAGTGATGTGTCCACCTTCGCCGAGGCTTCAGTGGACAAGTCATCCTCGCCTGCCTTTTATGATACCATTTGACTCTTCTATAATATCGTGCTAATTTTATAACCGCTCATTCATAAATAGCCTGGTCGAAATGTTCTCTCTGGAAATGCCAGAAGAAAGGGTCGGCTATGGCGCTCTTCTTACAGCAGGATCTCCCGGAAGCCATGCTATCAGGGACAGGCCTGTTGTTAAGGGAGGATTAGGCAGTGACACATGAAAGGTGTCCGGATTGTGTGACTTGGGAAGAACTACCTTTCCCAAAAACTGGATGGTCTCTCCTTAGAGACTGGCGTTTGATAGTCTTCCTCACCATGGTCGTCTGCACAATACTATGGTTGGTGAAAGACTTTCCGCCAGGATTCCCAAATGAAGCTGTAGCAACCATTACTACCGTTGCTACTCTGGGGGTACTCGTATCTTCTCCTGGTTTCCGAACCTACTATGATGGGATTTACGTCTACCTTTTTCAGCAGAACGGCCGACTCCACATCCACAAGCAGTCGCCCCAGACCATCCAATCAGGAGGCAGAACTATCCACTGTGGTAGCAATGCTGAAAGTATTACTGCGCCAATCATACGCTTGAGAATCGGAGGAATTTTCAAGAGGTGTATAGTGGTGGCTAATTCCCAGATCAGTACCTATAACTGCTGCTGGCAGGTCTCTAGCTGGAGACTCCATTCGTGGGGACGCATCATCAAGGCTACCGACCGTATTGGTAACCAAACTGTCTCTCGCCTTGGGCCATATGAGATCTACCGTCTAATCACCACTCAGGAAAGTCTCGGGCAAGTCATGCATGGCCATTGGGAAACAACCGGTGTCATGAGTAATCTAGCTGACACCTTGGCTGATTGGGCCAGACATATTGAAAGCGATCCTCGGGGCCTCGGTCAATCGCGCCATGGGCAAACATTGCGCGAACTACTTGATGCAAAAATCACTGAGCTATCAAATCGTTTTCCACACGCTCAGGATCGCGCTCCTTTTGATCGCTGGAGAGAACTAGCTGAAGTTCGTCTCCAGGAACGAATTGCTGCGACTGACAGACGGAAGGCCAAACGACGAGACCAAAGATCACCATAAGGGGCAACCGCTCCTGCTTAAACGTTCATAGGGGTCCACCTTGGATCCCTTTTTTCTTTACATCGATCCAATCCTTAAAGCACGACAGAGCTACTAAATATTAGGAATGATCACTTTCTTCAGCCTCTGTTTGGCCTGCAAAGCAGGATAAAGAACCTCCCGCTGAGCGGGACGCATGGAGAGAAATATAAGGGCGTTCTTGCTATTTCACATGGATTGGGATACACTGTTTGTGCTATTGATCGAGGCAACCGTTGTCTCATTGTCTGTGTCCTGAAAAAAGGAGGACTCCGTCTATGCGCAGCCTATACCTTATTATGATTGCCGCTTTGTTCCTTTTTGCACTTTGCCCTGTTGCTATGGCACAGGATCGGCCTCTGAACGAGTATGATTCGGTTGATCTAATGGCTCCCGAGTTGAACCATGCTCATCTGTACATTGGCGCCTGTGAAACATTTATGTCTATGGCAAAAAAGGAAGAATTGCTCGGCATATTTCGAAGCGAGCAAGCGGACAGGGTCAACAAGTTCTACAAACTCATGTGTGTTGAAGCGAGATGGCCGGATCACATTATCGCCGACTGCGAGAGCTATTTGAAACTCGAGCCAAAAGGCCGGTATGTGTCACGAGCCAGTCAGCTAATCAAGCTAATAAAGAGTACGGACTTCACGGTGCTCGGTGTCAAACCCATGACTGAGGGCGACCGGCAGGCCATCCGTCAATCGTATCTCAGTATCCTGCATAAAAGCGTAAGCAGCAGCCTCGCTGTCTTGGCCGACACAGAGAAGAACCTGACCGACCTAGATCGAAAAAGCCTGATTGAGCTCCGAGCTCATCTTCGTTGGGCGCTGACTGACAAACTGATTGCCCAGGAGGAGTACGACTATTTAGCCGCCAAGCTCATTGAACAAAATCTGCCCTAGTCATCGTCCATACCCTCGAGCCATCCAAGTCTCGCGGGTTTTTTTATTTGCCCCCACACCAACATTAACTCCCCTTCTGTCTCCGCAGGCGAACAGCTCCCGTCATTCGACGGGACAGGGATTGTTCGCCTACTTACGAGGAAATAGGAACTCGCCATCCGTAGCTCGTAAGGCGTAGGAGGAGCCTGTCCTCCGAAGAGCGCAGAGTGATGGAGGATTGATTTTATTGGAATTTGAAGGTAGATTGATAATATGAAATTTAACGAAGATCAATTTAAAACTTACATAGAGTCGCATATACAGCGCTATCGTCCCGGGGACTGGAACCACGCCCAGCGGGTGGTAAAATGGATCAAAGAACTATGCAACAACCGAAAAGATTTACCAATATTGATTATTGCCGGATATTTGCATGATATCGGTTGGCGTGATGTGATGTCTGTTGAGAAAGTTAATCTGGATAACATGCTATTACTGGAGCCAAAAGCCAACGCCAACTCATCCACTTTTATCCGCGAGGTATTAAATAAATATGGGCTATCAAATGAAAACATCAATGCTGTCATGAGTTTGGTTAATGCAGCAGATGCGCATAAATCACAAAGGATGACGAAGCAATCGTTGTTGATGCAGACAATCTAAGCAAACCGGATATCAATCACCTACGGGAAAAGTACGAGCCCAGTAGCTGGCAATAAATGATCCACCTCTGGGAAACAGATTTTGCCAATCGTATTCAAACAGCCAGAGCTAAGGAGCTATGGCCGGAACTATTGGATAATCTTAAGAGAGA
>JAHIZJ010000086.1 GCA_018814765.1 Patescibacteria group bacterium | reverse complement strand
TATGTCGGTCTGGAACCAATCAGAAGGAAGCAATTTAAAATTGAACAAATACGAAAATATCTGCCCCATTTAAAGAAGTTTGTAAATGAGGCTATCAGTCCGCGTATGCACAGTATTATTGAAGAAGAGCTTTTTTCTTATTTTAGAAAAAACCAGATTCATTTAGACCATGGATATTCTGTCTATATTATTCAAGAGTTACCCGATGATCGTGCCGGATCATCAAAGAGCGGAGTACTAAATTCTCTTTTCAGTGCTGTGTTGGTAGATATTGGCAGACTGAAAATGCAAGATATTGAAAATTGGAAAAAACTACCTTCAAAAAAATTATTCAACACTTCTTCGGATTTTTTCAAATATTTACGATTAGTTGTAAACTTTCATGCTAAGGTATCACCATGGATTATTATGGGAAGTTCGCTAGTTGTTAGTTTTTTAAATTCAAAATATCCCATTGTATTATTCCCTAAAGAGGAACTGCCGGAATTTCGAATACAATATCAGAACACATATGAAAAACCGCAACAGTCTGAACGGCTATTTGATCCGCCAATACAGTTTTATCGTTTTGAGGAAATGTTTAATAAAGGACTGTCAAATTGGCCATTTGACTTCGGTCTAATTTTTACAGGATCATTCTCTGATGAATGTGATAGGTGGTTTAGGCTTGATCAGGTAGGGAATTACCTAGCACATAGTGTAAGTTATAATAGGCAAATATTTGATAAAAAGTTATCAGTTAATTTAAAAAGGCCACCGCTTTTCTACAAGCTGGTCAATAATGCTGATAGAAAGTTTCTCTGGAAACATCATTTGTCCAGCTGGATAATGAACGATTTGATGATTTTATATGCTCTAAGGAAATGTTTTTACTATGGCTTTAATGAGGGTAATGCAAAAGAGCTATTACGCCTTTTTGGAAATCAATCTCTTTTTATAAGACTGTTTGATTGGAAGTCGGGCAAGCTTGATGATATTGTCAAGCATATTAAGGATTATTTTAATAAAAGGGAAGAGTTGTTTGATGTTTTTACGGATTCTTACTCATTGAACCGCAAACTGGTTTTTGTTGGTGAGAGAGGACAGCCACAACAAATTATGCAGGAATTATTAGCACAGCTAAAGAAAAAATATTCAAAAGAAGTATCACTCGACTATATTAGCTGGGTAGACGGACTTGAGCCGGATGGCTTGAGAATAGAACAGTCGTTGAATGAAGCTAAGTCATCACCGATATTGCCAGTTGGGATGACTAAGTCGCTGGTTTGGAAAAGAGAGTTGCAACCAAAGCAGTACTTGCTTACTCCAAGGTTAAAAGAGGCCTTTATTCATTATATGGATATTGCAATAGATTTCGAAGATCATAAAATAATTATAAAAGGTAAAGCACTCACTTCAAAGCAAATTCATTCAACCAGTGCTACCAAAGAGATCTTAGAGTGCTTATTGAGTAAATATGGAAGGATAGTCAATGGCTCAGATATCCCAGTTGAGGCATACAGAGATAGAAATGAGCTACAAAGTAAGATTATTGGGCCTTTAAAAAAAGTTGCCCGTAAAAAATTGTTAGTCAATCTACCAATTGAAATTACTGGTAAACTAGGAAAAAACTATTCCATAAAAATTAAGCCAAATGATTTGAAAATAGCTGTAATCAAGCCCATTATGTAGTTTTTTGCATTATTTGTCCTATTATTGTCCCTAGCTGTCTTTGGGGATTTTTTTATTATGCAAGTAGAAGTTTAGTAGCACATTCAAAACCTACAACAAGGAGGTGCCAATGAGCTATCCTAGAATCTGCTCGGAATGCGGCTACACACTGAACTGTACCATGGGTGGTCACTGCCCTCACTGTGGTGCCATGGTCGGGTTTGGTCTCCCGCCTATTCTGATTCCCCCCAGACCGCCTTATCCGGGTCCGCGTCAACCTTACCCAGTGCCGGTAGGACCAACGCTACCTTTTCCCTCGGTTTTTTAAACCCGAACCAGGTCATCAAACGTCTTTTAAGAGAGTGATCCATGAATAACGAGAATTCACTGACTGTTCTAAATTCCACCTAGAAGCAACTGGCGTAGAAGGGGGGGGTAGCCAGGTTTGCGAAAGACTCGTTAACCTGTTCTTGGCCTCAAACTCAGAGAATCTGAAGGGAGGTGATTGTGGTATACATGGCTTAACGATCACTGATAATTAGTGGTCGATCTGTACCTTTAATCGTTTGGTTAAAGGTAGGTAAGTTGTTCCAATTTGGGGTCAGGATTATGTCATGATTTACTCTGGCTCCAATCACTCTCAAAGGTAGAGGAGGATACGATCATGTCAGGTCCAGCAAATCCCGTATTCAGACCCATTGGACACAACTGCGGTATTCAGCCGATGGGTCCCACACCGATGGGCGGTCAGATCCACGACACGTTCAATGTGACTCCGGGTGGCAACATCTTCAACGGTCACACCACGGCCCAGATTCCGGGCGGCCAGAAGATCCGCATGGATTGGAATCCGCGGTAAGCCATTCACTTGGTAGACCCTAATGCTAAGGAGGGGGTTAGGAGCTGCCAATTACACGGGAGGAGCGTGAAAGCGTTCCTCCCATTTTCTTTATAGGAGGGACGACTATGAGACGCGAACTGTTACGTTTAGTACAAAATTCACTGGGGGCACATAGTGGTTTGGCTAGATTTATCTGGCATTATGGATCACGCAGACCAGATAGTGATATTGATTTGCTGGTAGTGCTAGATAGTGTTCAACCCAAAGCATATCATGGACCGGTGGGTCATCTGGACATGACTGAAATAAGCAGCCAGGATTTTGAGACAGGATTGAGCATTTTTGATCCTGCTATAACGGAAGCAGTTCTGACCGGCCAACTGATATGGGGTGATTCAACTGCGGTAGTAGAACATGTGCAATTCCTAAGGACCCACTCATTAGACAGTTCAGCAATAGAGACATTGAGAGAACGTAGCTTGAGAAACTATAAATATGCTAGGGAATACTTAGCACACGCTGCATATGTAACCATTACTAGAACAAATGGTTCACCTAGCCAATCACTGGAACTAGCCATAGCTAACCTCTCTTTCGCTCTTTCTTATCTAGAGTTTGCGCGTTATTATATGTCTCATCATAAGGGCGCTATTACTTTTTGTCAGCTGATGCATAGGACTCAAAGTGTTCAATTGCGGCGGGTGATGAATCATTTGAAACTTGTTCGGAGAGGACAGAGGCCTAGTGAATTTAAGTCAGTGGAGTCATTGCTTGATGCTTTTCAGCCACTTTTTTAGCCGTCTGTTTTGGAAAACTGACGGCTCTTTATTTATCGACAAAATTATGTTAATAATAAGAAGTACGGGGTATGGCGCAGTTGGCTAGCGCGCAGCGTTCGGGACGCTGAGGTCGCCGGTTCAAGTCCGGCTACCCCGACCAAGGCGATGGCAGGCGGGCAGCCCGACCACAACAGAGAATAACCAATTAAATGATAAAAAATGTCTATTATTTACGGAGTCGATACAGACAAAAAATATGATGCTATTGATGTGCGCAGGGCTTTAATGCGATGTTTTTTAGAAGCTCATCGAGAAGACCAGGCTAAAGAATTAGAAGATGTAACTCAAGGGATGGATGAAATGTCAGCGGATAAACTGACTCGAGCCAACATTGAAATTCTGTTAAAACGAGCCTTTAAAAAGGTGGACGGTGATTTTGAAAAACCAACTAAAGAGGTAATTGTAAAAGTAATGAATGTCTTACAGGAATTCTCCAAGCAATTCCGTGATCCTGAAATTATAAAAAAGCATTACAACGAAATGATGCAGCTAGTGAATGGATTGGATGGATAATAGTACACAATACCAATAAAAACAAAGCAACACAGTACATAAAATAGCTTTGGTTTTTTATATTTGACATATAATTTATATTGTGTAAAATAGTGAATGCCGTAGGGAGGCCTATGGCATCATCGTGTGGTCGCTCGGGCGGATTAGTCCGAGCATGACGATCTACAAACGAGCTACAGCTTCGCCATGATTCCGGGCGAAAGCTAGAAGGCAAGGGGAGGTGCAATAGCTGGTAGTGTAGCAGGTTGGCAACCTGATGCGTGCTGGGTTCTAATCCCACCCACCCTTAACCGGGTGCTTCTCCTGAATGGAGACTGGCAGTACGTAGTGGCACATGCCTAAATTAACGCTTCGTTTGATTTCTGGGGGCGCCGAGCTTTGCTTGGTGCCCCGATTTTTATTCTACCGAGCTTTATTAAAAGGCTTTAGTTTTAAAGATGACTTAATTCTAAAAAGCTTTAGCTCACGGTTGATAGAGCTTTAGCTCTGTGGTATAAAGACAGTGTCAGGGAGATTTGGGAAGAGGATATATGATAAATAAATCAAAACGATATTGGCCTGATAACACGATATATTTCATTACAGGAGTGACTTCGTTGTATTTTCCATATTTTAGTGAATGTATGAAGAAAAAGATCCTGCTAAATCAGATCAAAAGGGCAACAAAAAATTACTCAGCATCGGATATTATTTTCAGTATTGCATCAAACCACTATCACTTAAAGTGTCATTCAAAGAATGATACTGATTTAGCAAAAATCAAACAGATAATTAATGGTGGAACTTCATATGAATATAGGAAGTCATTTAAAATGAAATATCAGGAGATGTGGCAGTGCACGAAATCGTTGCAGGTAACTTCGGATGATATGGATTGGAGAGTAACTGGATATATCATTGGTAATCTACTCAAGCATAAAGAGGTAAATACTTTTCAGGAATTGAGAGATAATCCATTTTCAAGTTATCGGCAGATTGATGATAAATATGGTGAAGAATTTGCACGGTAATTGGTTTACTCGGTTATTGATGTTGGCGAGGATAGTAAAGGTCGGATAGATTTTAATAAATTATCAGGTCTAAAGCCCATGGAACCCTCGGCTGAAGCCTAGTAGAAAGACGCAGCTCAATTCTACGGAACTTTAGTCCACGATTGATAAGGCTTTAGCCTGAAAGATGTTCCGAGTTGAAGCTCTATTCATCCAGACTTCTCTCGACATGGCTCAAGACGGGAAAGTCGGGTAGAAAGGAAAAATGAAACTAATTTTCGCCACACACAATCCAGGCAAACTTATAGAAATGCAAGCGCTTCTGTCTGATTTAGATATTGAAGTTCAGAGCGCTTATGATCTGGGCTTAGAAGAACCAATTGAAGACGGAAAAACACTAGAAGAGAACTCACTTATCAAAGCACGGTATGTTTCTGAAAAAATAGGGGAGTGGGCAGTTGCTGATGACACAGGAATATTTATCAAAGCGCTTGATGGAGCTCCGGGAATAAGGTGCTCTCGTTGGTTTGATGGTGATAAAGCGAAATATACTTTGGATAAAATGAAAGATGTCCCTGTTGGAGAAAGACAAGCATATTTTGAAACAGTCTCTGCTCTAGTATCTCCTGAAGGAAAAGAATGGATATTTCGGGGTAAAATAGACGGAACAATTTCACTTAAGGCAATAGGAAAATCACGACCAAAATTGCCGTATGATTTAGTTTTTATACCAGATGGAGAGAAAAGAACGTTTAGTGAGATGACCGATGAAGAAAAAAACCAGATCAGTCATCGGGGAATAGCGTTTAGGAAATTGAGAGAGTTTTTAGAAAAAATTTAAACTTCTACGGAGCTTTAGCTCACGGTTGAAAAGGCTATAGCCTTGAAGGTGTTTCGAGCTAAAGCTCTACTCACCCCGACTTCTCTCGACCTGGCTCGAAACAGGAAAGTCGGGTAGAAAAACGCCCAGAGCAACATAGAGTTACTCTGGGCGTTTGGGTTAGTTGAGAGGTATCTTTATGTCGAAATTCATCGACGTCCGATGCCCCTCTCGAAGTGAGGTGCGACCCTCAAGGAAAAATGAAATGCCCTTATATGGGACCTTGACTGTCACAGCGACTCTATCGTTCCAGTAGTCGTTGAGCCCGTCTTTCCGGATCGGCTGGTAACCGAGCCCTAAAGAAAACGAGTCCCAATTTCGCATTACCCAAACCTTGAATAAATGATGCAGTCTCTCTTTGTGCGTGTGACGGGTTGCGAATCGGAATGAAGGCTCGAATGAACCAAGCTGACAACGACTCCGGACCTCGAATCCACAGTGGGGGACTACGCCGTCTTCCTTGGACTGGAAGCCAGCCACAGGACCGAGCGAGAAGGTGAAACGATCTGATTTGGCTACATGATAGAGGACCATGTAGTCGACCACCTTACCGTTTAACTTCACGAACGGGTTGTGGTGGAACCGATCAGTGATATGGTGAAAACTCGCTCCACCACCACTCGAATTAGCCCACTCCCCGAACTGGAGGTAAATTGAGTCGCCCGCCTGAGCAGATATCGGCAGGTAAATTGAGAGGATTGCCAGAAGGATTAGAGTGCGCAACATGAGAGTCTCCTTTCAAACTGCGGAGGCGCTCGGCTCAAACCGCAGCGGACAACTTCCAGTGTCCGCCGCAGATCATGAGGCAGGCGGACCCAACATACGAGTAGTACGAGGCAGAGGCTGAAAATCTGAACGATATCAGCCACATCACCCTGGTCATCGGGATACAGGTCGTCACCACCATCGCTATTAACGAGGTTGGTGACTGGTTTCTCCGTTGTCGCGCTGAGGAAAGGTAGGTCAGCCGGAAGAACGTTGAGTCGTCCGACTAATACCAATCCAATGATCAACAGGCAAACGAAGTAGGGCAGAAACATGATTCCGAGAGCGATGAACCCACCACCTGCCAGGACAGAAATCCCCAGCTTGACCCAGAAGGTAAAGCTGTTGACTCCCCAGGCGTGCGTTGTCTGTTCGTCAAACATAGGGTCAAATCGAAGCGTACTCCAACGCACATATTCATTGGCTCGATAGACTAAGCCCTGGCGCGGATTATCAGGTGCCCAATAGTAAGGTCTGGGGGTCCAGGTACCCTTACCATCACCTTCATCCATGCTTCGAGTGAGGAGACCGACAATAGTATCGGAATCAGGCCCAAACCGCGACCAATGACCAACTCGGATGTTCATCGCTAGTTCGTAAGCTACCCAGAACTCTGCCTCGGATTGAGGGTCGAGCTTGGAGATTTCCCGATAGACCTTGATCGTTTCGAATGCTTCTGCGATTACGGTGCGGGTATCCTTTGAGCTCACAACGCACATGGCCATGAACAGAACACCCATCAGGACCACAGAAAGCTTCACATACCATCGATTCTTCAAGTACATCTTAAATCACCTCCTTCCCGCGCATGATTTCCCAGCGTCCACCCAATGGAACGCAATAGGAGCGCAATTTGTAAAAGAACGACTAATGAAATTAACATAACATTATTACTTTGTCAAGAAATATATTTGATTTTTAGCTGTTATAAGAATATAATTTATCTATGAAGTCTTTATTGGAGGTTAAAAATCTAACAAAAGAATTCAACGGATTTAAGGCGGTTAACAATGTCAGTTTCGAAGCATATGCTGGTGAAGTTTTTGGTTTACTCGGACCAAATGGCGCTGGTAAAACAACGACGATTCGAGTAATTGCTACTACTTTAACAGCTAGCAGTGGAACAGCGACAGTGGCTGGTTTTGATATAAAAAAGCAACCTGAAAAAGTGCGTAGCAATATTGGAGTATTGACTACTGACATTGGAGTCTATGAGCGCCTGAGTGGTCGTGAAAATTTAAAATATTATGGTCAGTTGAACGGTATGAGCAATGTTGAGCTTGATGAAAAGATAAATGAAGTATCTCGTTTGTTAGATATGGAAGATTTTGTTGATCGTAGAGCCAGCAAGTATTCTACGGGCATGAAGCAAAAGCTCGCTATAGCGCGTTCTGTTATCCATGATCCTAAGGTTGTTATATTTGATGAGCCAACTGCTGGATTGGATGTGTTGGCATCTCAAAATATTATGCGCTTCATGAAAAAAGAAAAAACCGCTGGTAAGCTGGTGATTCTATCAACCCATGAAATGACCGATGCGGAGAAACTGTGTGACCGCGTAGCTATCATCCATCAAGGAAAGATAGTTACCGTTGATACGGTTGATTCAATAAAAGAAAAAACTCAAGCTAACGACTTAGAAGAAGCATTTGTAAAATTAGTTCACGGTAGTAATATTTCCACACTTACCCAAACCACCAGAGAGAAACAATCAAAAGAATCGAACAAAAAAAAGATTGGCTGGATTGTAAGGATCGGTGCGATTGTCTTAATTGCTGTAGGGTTTTTATTCAGCTTTTTAGAAATAAGCCGGGTTGTATTTTACATCTTCTTAGCTCTAGGTATTGTAATGTCATTTATTGGCAAATATGCATTTAAAGAGAAAAAGGAAAAAGAATGAAGACTCTTTTCGTTTGGGATTTTCATGGTACTTTAGAAAAAGACAATGTCTTAGCTTGTCAGATTCTAACCAACCAAGCGTTAAGGGCGTTTAACGTTAACAAACAGTTAGACCTGGATGAAACAACGGTATTATATGGACTTAGCTGGATTGATTTTTTCAAGTATGCCTATCCAGAAGGTGATCTAAGATTATGGAGAAAGATGAAGGATAAGGCGGTGGAAATTCAAGCCAGGGAGTGTATTGTAGAGAAATATATTAAACAGATGGATCATGCTGATGAAGTGTTAGCCAAAACAAAGAAAGCTGGTCATTCTAATATTATACTTTCGAACACACAGTCAAGATTGATCAAGGGTTTTGTTGAGATGGTTAATCTGGACAAATATATTGATGACTACATTGCCGTAGATTTACATAATTTCACACGGGAAGGTAAAGACGTCTCTAGAGAAAAGATCGGAGCATTGAAAAAATATATTAAAGATAATAAGTTTAATAAAATAGTAAAAATAGGAGATCGTGATAGTGACATACTGGTCGGTAAAGCGTTAAACGGAACTACGTATTATTTGAGAACAAAATATAACAAGAATCATAAAGTAGAGACAGATCCTGATTATATTATTAATGATCTGCGTGAGATATTAAGAGAACTAAGATGAGTAATATAGTTACAATTTGGAAAAAGGAACTAAAAGACGCCATTAGAGATAAGCGTACATTGATGGCAATGATCGTCATGCCTATGTTATTGATGCCCATAATAATTATTGGCATGGGAAAATTAACTGAAATGCAGATAAAGCAAGTACAAGATGAAACAGCTAAGATCGGTGTAGCTAGTGAAAATACTTCAATCGATTTAGTAAAGTACATTAATGAACAGGAAAAGCTTGAGGTTGTAGAAATTACAGGGGATTTGAGGGAGGCGATAAAAAGCAAAGAGGTAGATGCAGGAATTGTTATTCCAGAAGATTTCCAAGAATCAATTGATATTTATCTACCCGTTCAGCTTGAGCTGGTGAAATACTCTGTGAATGACCGTTCTGAACAAGCAGTCGGACGGGTTAGTGTGGCCTTGTCAATGTACAATCAGCAAGTGATTAATACTAGGCTGGTGGCAGAAGATGTTGATCCTAAGATACTTTCAGTCATCACTATAACTCAAGAAGAAGTGGCCACAGACCAAGAAATCGGGGGCTTCGGTTTGGGATTTATTTTACCGTTATTTATTGTTATGTGGTCTATTGTAGGTGGTCAATACATTGCGACTGACATTTCAGCGGGCGAAAAGGAAAGAAAAACTCTAGAATCATTGTTGCTCACACCAGCCAAAAGATTGGAAATAGTTTTCGGAAAATTCTTTGCGGTTTCCACCTCAGCTCTGATATCGGTAGTCATATCTCTTACCAGTATGTATTTCGCTATCAAGTCATTTGGTTTGTTTGGTATGGAGGACAGTGATAGCGGCATGAATACATTTGGATTTATTGCTGATTTTACTATTGAACCTCAGGCCATATTGATAATGTTAGCCGTGAGCGTTTTAATGGTCTTAATGTTCTCGGCTGTGATTTTATCGATTGCTATTTTTGCCAAGAGCTATAAAGAAGCGCAAAGCTATATCGGCCCATCATATTTGATCGTGATTCTTCCCGTTACCATTATAAACACTATTCCAGGATTTGAACCGGCACTTTGGTTCTTTAGTCTGCCGGCAGTAAACTCGGTACTATTGTTCAAAGAAATTCTAATAGGTACATATGACTGGAGCCACATAGGATTGAGTATGATCTCATTAGCGATATTTTCTGTAATTGCAATCTTTATCGCCAGTAAGATATACCAAAAAGAGGGAGTATTATTTAAGGACTAGGTATGAGGAAAAAAGCGTTTTTTCCATCTTTAGTTGCGCTAGTAATTGCCAACATTATACCTTTGATAGGTGTGGCGTTTTTTGGTTGGGAATTTTTTACCTTAATACTGTTATATTGGTTTGAGAGTGCTGTGATTGGTTTTTATAATATTCTCAAAATGAATAAAGCCGCCAGGGGACATACCGGTCAGAAATTATTTATTGCTTTTTTTATTTTACATTATGGCATGTTTATGTTTGTTCATTTGATTTTTGTGATGGCGTTGTTTTGGTCATCAATTGGGTCGTTATATAACGGCATAATAAGTGGCATTATTGGGACTATCTTTTTTATTATCAGCCACAGCATATCGTATGAAAAAAACTATATCGGTAGGGAGGAGTATTTAAACAAGACTGTAAGAGGTTTATTTTTTGCTCCATATTCCAGGATTGTTGTTATGCAACTAACTATTTTGATTGGTGGCGTATTAATGTATTTTGCTTGGGGTATTAGTACGGGTGGATTGGTTGTATTTGTTGTTGTGAAAATGATAGTCGATGCTTTGTCACATATTAAGGAGCATATTGGTATGAAAATAGGACGCCTTAGTAAAGCGTCCTGATCGATCGATCTCCGTGAAGAAGGCCGGGTAAATGAGGAGTGGTAGTCAAATTGGGAGTAAGATGGAGCCGGTAACAATTAGCATTACTTCTGTGCACGTCATGGTGACATGTTATGAGGAAGGTAGGTGCCAAACTATTATTGTTGAGCCATTAACGAATATTCGACCTACTCACTCAATGGCTCAGGAAATCGCTTCAGCTCTCAAAAAAGCAGGTATCCAAAATGTTGTTGATGATAATGTTACGTCAGCGAGGGCTAAGCCTGTGCCTAGGCTACGACAAGCCATGCCAATCACGAGTGCTAGAAAAGGCATTATCAGGAAAAGGGTTCCGTTTTCTTCTAAGGTGGCTGTAGGATAAGTGGAGCCATTGATTGCAGATGATCCTGTGATTCAAGAGAGACAGAAGTCAGCACCTCAAATGTCATCTATGCTAAAAACTCCAGATCCAGAGTTGCCTGTCTTTGTGAAACCACAGAGCACTGCATTTAGTACACAGAAGAAGCAGTTGCTCGAAAATCTCAGAGCCGCTCAAGCCGAAGTAGATGAACTAGAAGCATCCGGATGTATTGCTACGACGCGCCTAACGATTTCGGTTGATCCTGAGGGTCTGCTAAGCGTATCAACCAGAGTAAGCACAAAAAACAAGTCCAGTTGACCTAAGGTAAGCTGGACCCTTTTTATTTCTTAATAGGCGAGGATGATTTTATTAAAAATAGCTCGCCGAGTCTCCGTGATTGGTGAGTGTTAAAGTTACCAGAACACAGAGGTTCCGGCAATTGAAATGAGGGCCAGTTGAATGCTGTGTCTTGACAATATATATGGTATTTGTTAATAGTAGTAGTTAAGCAGGTGGACCATGTTCTTTCCAAAGAAAGGAGGAGTACGATGGACCTGGGACGCAGTCGGTAGCGGTCGGTATGATTGAGCAGGTGGTTAACGATCTACTGGGATATTTAGGGGAGTGTAATGACTCCTCAGTTGAACACTATCTCAAGTATTTCTGTTTGCTGTCTATGCTCAAGTACCTATGTCAGTCGTTAGTTGGATTAACACTTAATCCGACAACCAAGGCAATGGTGAGTGATGAGCTGCAAATATTGCACGACAAACTTACTATGATTCCTTCATCATTGGACTGGTATTTAAAACCTGTCCTATCTATTTTGAACGAAACCCTGAACTCAATCTAAGGAGGCCGGTTGTGTATCAAATGAAATTAGCACGAAGAAATGGTCCAGTTGGCATGAAGTCGACTGGACCCTTTTTATTTCTTAATAGGCGAGGATGATTTTATTAAAAATAGCTTGCCGAGTCTCCGTGCTCGGTGAGATAAATACTGCTACCAAGCTCATCTAAAAAGTCTTATGCCTTATTTAAACAGACTTTTACTTTTAGTGAAAATTTGGTAAAATATGACTGTATTAAAGACTGCTCAAATGAATAAACTAATATTTATAACGTCCATAACAATTGCTGGTTTCTTTGTTTTTTCATATCCGGCAGGGGCAGCTGATTATCGTTCTCCTGAAGTCAAGATCTACGATGGCAAGAAGCTAATTCAAGAAAACACCTGGCTAGCATATAATGAGGGTTTTAAGGGAGGTGCTTATTTGGCAGTTGGGGATGTGGATGGAGATGGTGAGAAAGAGATAGTAGTCGGGGCAGGTCCCGGCGGAGGACCAAACATCCGTGTGCTGGATCAAGATGGAAATCAGATATCCAGTTTTTTTGTTTATCCTGAAAGTTTTAGAGGTGGTGTGAAAGTTGCCAGCTGTGATTTGAATAATGACGGAATTGACGAGATTATAACAGGGGCGGGTGAAGGTGGCGGACCGCATGTTCGTACATTAACTTATCAAGGTGAGGCAATTTTTACTCCGGGTTTTTATGCTTATCATCAGGATTTTCGAGGAGGAATAAACATTGACTGTGGTGATGTTGATGGAGATGGTAAAGATGACATAGTGACCGGTGTTGGAGTTGGGGCTCAGCCACATGTCCGTGTCTTTAATCGTTTTGGTGTAACTAAAAACTTAGATATTTATCCTTATGCCGACAGAGATCAGGGAGGGGTTGATGTGGCTGTAGGTAATGTTGACGGTGGCGCTGAATCTGAAATTATGACATCCATATATCGATTTGGACGTTCCAGGATAAAAGTTTATAGGGCTGATACAGCCAGGACTATAGTAGCAATGTTTGAGGGCTGGCCCGAAGAAGTACAAACCGGCTTTCAAATTGCCAGTGGAGACATAGATAACGATGGCTTTGATGAATTGTTAGTGTCTGTGGCGGCTGGTGGCGGACCGCAAGTAAGGGCTTTTGAGGCCAGCGGCCAAATAATGCCCCAGAATTTCTTTCCTTATGAACAGGATTTTCGCGGAGGAGTTAACCTAGCCATAGGTGACGTTGACAATGACGGTAGAACAGAGATTATTACAGCTCCCGGACGAAAAACTATTCAAGGTAGAACAGACTATTATAAATACATAGAAGTAAGTTTGAAACAACAACGGCTTTATGCTTACAAAAATGGAATGCTGGACAAAACATTTCTCATATCTTCCGGGATAGAAAAATACCCGACACCTGAAGGCGACTTTGAAGTGCTGGCAAAAATAGAAAAGATGGACTATGAGTGGGAGTATGGACCTGATCACCCGGATAATTACGATCTAGAAGATGTCGATTTCAATCTAAGATTTACTTCGCATTATTATCTTCACTATGCCTATTGGCACAATAACTGGGGTCATAAAATGAGCCACGGTTGTGTCAATATTGATCGACCAAATGCTGAGTGGCTATATAACTGGGCTTATGTGGGGGTGCCGGTGTTAATACACCAATAAATTTAAAAATATTTCTGGACAACCACCACATAGTTGTTTTGTGATAAAAGAACAGAGATCATGAGTATTATTTCTTCAATATATAGAAAGAATATATCAGGAAACACCAAGAAAGATGTTGTTATCGTGGTAGTGTTTGTTTTGTTTATATTGTGGTCAATAATAAACACAAGTAGTACTGAAGAGAAACAGAATGATAGTGTTGAGATAACAAATAACACCGAACAAAGCACCGAATCAGGTAAATCAATTATTGGAGACCTAGCCCTTGTTATTGAGGTTATAGACGGAGATACCATAAAGATTGAAGGTGGCGTTACTATAAGGTATCTAGGTATGGATACTCCGGAGCCTTCACATAAACCACCTGACTGTTATGCAAAAGAAGCATCGGAAAAAAACAGGGAAATGGTAGAAGGCCAGACAGTCAGGATAATAAAAGATGTTCGTGATAGGGACAGGTACGGTCGTCTATTACGTTATGTGTATGTTGATGACACCTTTGTGAACCTTGAGCTGGTAAAACAAGGCTATGCACGTGCTTTTACCGTCCCGCCAGATATCGCTTATGAGGAAGATCTACTAATAGCAGAGCAGGAGGCCCGGGAATCAAAAAATGGCTTGTGGGGTGGTTGTGATGAATCATTATTAAATATTTGGGAGCAGAATACCTCTGAAAGAGCTGAAACTGCAGAATTTCAAGCAACTGCGGATGAGGATATATTAGAAGATGCACCTGAGTGTTTTTGTGATTACAACTTTTATGATTGTCGTGATTTTGCATCTCAGGAAGACGCTCAAAGTCTTTATGACTGTTGCTGGGAAAAAATCCAACAAGACCTTCATTTGATAGATGGGGATGAAGATGGGTATGCTTGCGAACAGCTACTTGACAAGTAGAAAATCTCTGATACTATTCAGTCGATGACAAAAGGTAACTAGCTCTTTAACAAGGCTTCAGCCACAAATATGGAGGATGGTATGACAGGTACAAACATTCTGCATGCATTGTCGACATTTATCATCGTTGTTGTCCTTTATTTCTTCAACCTTCGATCTAGGGCAGTGGAAGGAGCTGAATCTTTCTATGGCAAGACTTCAAAGGAGGACCGTTATATTTTCGGTGCTTTAGCGTGTATCATACAGGCAGTGCTGGCCATTGTGGTGAATAACACGATTGGATCAAAGGTTGAAAAGAGTCTTCTGTTCAGCTGTTTGAACTTCTTAGCAGTACTCGTCGTGTTATTGATTGAGTACTGTATATTCCGATTGTTCATACCAAGGCCCGATCCTGTAGCAAATGGTAATACACCTAGTCGCGAGTTAAGAGATTCCTTAGAAAGAATAAGGAGCACGAGATGGCAGTAACATGCTTTCTGTATTCATTGTCCTCCTCCAATACGACAAAAATGTGCAATGATGGTCTAACCTAGAGCCGTCTTTTTTTATTTACATAGAGCCTACTATCAAAGCACCTTAGTAACATTAAATAAAAGGGGCAAGCATTATCTTAAGTCACAGTAAATAATCCGCCGAAGTTCTAAAATTATCCAATGACATTAGTTAAATAAGACGCAAGCGGATCTAACTATACTCTTTAGCTACTGTCTGGCTATGCCAGATCCTGCGAAGCAGGATAAAGAATCTCCCGCTTTGCGGGAAAGGCCGCCGGAGCCAAGTTCTAAACCCGCGACATCACTCTTGTGAGCGAATGGCGGGGTTCGTTGTTACTTAACAACAACCAGGCTATCACGCCATACGGCGGATCCCGCCTCCATTAATCTGATAATAAGGTGGCGGGAAAGCCTTTTCCACCCCCACTAAAGTGGGGTAGAAGAGAAAGGGTTATATGCTTTAATTGTTATAATTCATAAAAAGAGCTATCATAATAGTATGCCGATAAAAAAATCAACAGGGGATTATCAGCCATTTGAACGAGAAAAGTTCCAGGATTCTCTTATGAAAAGTGGTGCGTCTGAGCGTTTTGTTCTTAGTTTAAGTAAGCAAGCAGCAAAAATGGAGTCGCGCTTTAAGTCGTCAGACCAGATCCATCAATTTGCCGAGGAGAAGCTATTCCGCCAAGATAAAAAAGCTGCTATAAGGTACAATCTGAAAAAGGCGGTTTTTGAACTTGGTCCTACTGGATTCCCATTTGAGCAGTACGTTGCCAGACTACTTGATCGAATGGGTTATCAAACGCAGACAAATGTTTATGTGCAAGGATATTGTGTTTCACATGAGGTGGACGTACTAGCCAAGAAGGGAAATAAGGTACATCTATTTGAATGTAAATATCATACTCACCGAGGTCGTAAATCAAATGTAAAAACAATACTATACGTCAAGGCAAGATTTGATGATATTGATAAAGCCATAAAAGAAAACATTAACACAAACAGGCAGGCTCCCAAAAAAAAGATACATCAGATTTGGCTGGTCACAAATACAAAGCATACTTCAGAAGCAGAAAAATATGGTAAGTGTGCCGGAGTAAATATTATTAGCTGGAACTATCCGGCAGGGGAGAGTCTTCAAAAGATTATCGAAAAAACCGGCCTATATCCTATAACAGTTTTACCCAATCTTAGTCGGCACCTAAAAAGGAAGCTGTTCAAGTTTGAAGTTGTTACATTGCCTGACTTGATTAAATTTTCAGACTTTCGAAAATTTACTCATCATGAAAAACGCCAAATTGTCAGAATAAAAAAAGATGCAGAGATACTAGTAAAATGAACACTTCGTATACAACTGATATAAATAAATACAAAAAGAAAGTCGAGCAGAGGCTTGAAAAATATTTTAGTATTGAAAAAAGACAAGCCAGAAAGATATCGCCTTTCTTAGTGGAGCTAGTAAATAGGCTAGAAGAATTTACACTGCGTAGTTCGAGTAAACGCATCAGGGCGTGGCTGGTTAAAGTGGGTTATGAAGCGGTGGGTGGAACTAATCCTAATTTGATGGTTGATATTTCTGCAGCCATAGAGCTGATCCATAGTTATTTACTGATCCATGATGATATTATCGATCAGGATGAGTGGCGCAGAAAAGGATTGACTGTCCATAAGTATTTTTCAAAATACCACAAAAAGAAATTTAGAAAAGGTGACGCTGATCATTTCGGAATATCAATGGCGATCTTAACCGGTAATATCGGATGCAATATGGCTAATACATTAATCTCTCAATCAAAGCTCCCGGATAAAAAGAAAGCTCAGGCCATCGATAGGGTGAATCGTTTAATGACAGAAACTAATTTTGGTCAAGCCTTAGATGTTTACAAAGACGTCAAGAAAAATGTTACACAGTCGGACATAAGGTTAGTTCAAAAATACAAAACAGCGAAATATTCATTTGAAACGCCCTTGCACTTGGGAGCAATTTTGGGTGGAGCAAATAAAAAACAGTTAGACCTGCTTAGTAGATTTTCCCTGCCGGCTGGTATGGCTTTTCAGATACGCGATGATGTCCTCGGAGTATTTGGTAGCAAAAAGGAGCTAGGAAAACCCGTTGACTCAGACATTAAACAAGGTAAGCGTACATTGTTGTATTACTATGCCGTGAAACAATTGAAAGCAAATGATAAAAAGTGGCTGTTAAGCCATTATGGTAAAACAGGATTTAGCTCCGTACAAATATCAAAAATCAGGAGATTGTTTATAAAATCAAAATCACCAGAGAAGTCACAACAGCTAATACAAAAATATTCCAACTCAGCTAAGCGTGCAATAGTTAATACTAGACAGATTTCGGCCAGAAGTGGTAGTATATTGTTATATTTAGCTGATTATTTAGTATCTAGAAATCGATAATAATATGGCCAAAGCTGCGGTGCCTCAACATATCGCGATAATTCCTGATGGAAATCGACGCTGGGCAAAATCCAAACATTTGCCCGCGCTTTTAGGTCACAAAAGAGGCGTTGATGTAATGGAAAAAGTTTGTTATGCAGCTATTGATCGGGGGGTTAAGGTCATGACTTTCTGGGCTTTTTCAACAGAGAATTGGAGACGAGCTAAACGAGAGGTGAACTACCTTTTAAAACTATTCGAAGAAGTTTTTATAAACAGATTAGATAAGTTTAATAGTGAGAACGTAAAGTTAGTCGTTTCTGGGCGGATTGATGAATTTCCTGATAGGCTCCAGAATTATATAAAAAAAGCAGTAGACAAAACCAAGAATAATACTCGCGGGATTGTACACCTATGTTTAAACTATGGCGGCCGTGCAGAAATAATTGATATGGTAAAAAAAATAATAAAGAAGAAAATATCCCCTCTAAAAGTGAATAGGCAGATTATTGATGAAAATTTATACAATCCTGGTTTGCCCGATATAGATTTGGTTGTTAGGACGTCAGGAGAGCAGCGAACTTCTGGTTTTTTACCCTGGCAGTTAGAATATGCCGAGTATGCATTTGTTGATAAGCACTGGCCTGACTTTAAAGAAAAAGATATCGATAAACTGATAAAAGATTTTCAATCCAGACAACGGAGGTTTGGGAGATAGTATTTATGTCGATTACTGCACAACAAGTGGCTTTTGATAAAATAATGAACAAGACGGTGAAGCATTGGCCACCGCCTGTTTTTAAATATGAAGACTATTCTGGTAAGCTTTACTGGACATTGATAATTCGCCCAAACAAAGAAATTACTGATAACCTTAGTAGTGCAATTTCAGAAATGGAACAGAAATGGCCCGAACATATATATTATCGGCCTGATTATTTTCACGTTACTATGTCAGGTATAGGTGGAGTGAGTGAAATAAAGGATTACAAAGATCGAATAATTGAAGCTTGTCAAAATGCCAGTCAAAATATTTCAAGAATTGAGATTGAAGCAAGGGGATTGACTCTAGGAAATTCAATTATGGCCATGATTCTAGATACTGGTGGAAATTTGTCGAAGTATGTATTTAAAATGCGCCAATTGTTTAAGGAGAGTAATATATCAATAAATGAATATGATGATATTCACACGCGTCTATGGTGGATAGTATTGACTAGATTTAGCAAAGCGGCTGATCGCGCAATAATAGATTATATAGAAAATAATAATGAAACGAAGTATGGATTATTTTCAGTAAAAGAAATAGACTTAGTGGAAGCAGATAAAACTTTAGATACCAATAAAACTAGGTTGATTAAAAAAATTAAATTATCCAAATAGCAGATTAACAACAATGCGGATTGAACGGTTCGTTTTTTTAATTATTATTATTCTATTGTCATAAGTGCGCCGCCACTCGTCATTCTGAAATCTATTCAGAATCCCGCTGTAGCAAGAGTAACGGGATCCCAGGTCAAGCCTGGGATGACAGTGGTACTTTTGGTCTTTAGGGTGGCGGTGCACTAGATTTGTTTTTTGCCTTGACAAAAAAATATTAGTGCGATAACTTAATACGACCTATCGCCTTGATTGTCCACCGCGGATAATCTAGATGGGTGGTTCATTCAAATGAAGGAGGTAACGTTATGGCGCGAGGAACATATCGTGTCACAGATCCCCTGATCGCAACTCTAACTAAGAAGTGGCGGCATGTCGAAGGACGGTTTCTGTTGGGAGAAATAAATCCCAAAGTTGTCCTGGACAGTATTCAGGAGCTAGGAACGCTAGGTAATCCATTTCTTTCAAGCCTTCTCCACGACGGGAAATGGGATGATTGCTGGCCTGCTGGTAATGGTGTGATGGTGCGTATTGGGAGTAACTTTATCTATACTGAGGGAATGGGGATAACCACAATTTTTAGTGGTGCTCCTAAACAGTTTCCTCGTGGAATGAGAGAAGGCTATATCCTGAGCGACAGAGGCGTGATAATTCCATCTGAAAGGCAGATTGCTTGGTGTACAACTGATGGACATATCTTCATGGAGTGGCCCGATTCGCTTGGTGAGCTTCTACATGTTTGGCCAGATCCTCGCGGAGTCGTTGCCCTATTCAGCAAGGGAATCAGACGGATAATGGCCGATGATCACCAGGACCTCTTAAGTACACACACCGCTCTTGATCCAGCGAATATCAGAGTTCAAGATGGAACGATCGTGGTGAAATCTGGAAGTGCATATTATATTATTAAAGGTGGTAAGTCTTGTAGGCTCAATACTCCATCGTGTATTCGGAGATCATGGGTATACCCGTTGGGATTGATTGTACAGGACGATAATGACCGCCTGTATCTCTGCACTCCAGATAGCAATAGGCAGATTTGGGAAGGTACAACACATGCGTTTGGAGCGGACGAGTCTGCAGATATCCTTTTCTACCATTCCTACAATCCAAGTGGCATCTATGTGTACGACGAAGCCATTGGTATTCAATTTGTCCCGTTTGATGATAGTGAGGTACAGCTGATTCTAGGGGTTGGTACGCACGGCAAAGTCGTTAGCGTTAGCCAAGGACCCACTCACAACCTTGTAGTCCAGACAGACAGGAAAGAACTGTGGCATTGTCCACCGGGCTTGGACCCGTATCTCTTGTTCGACGGGACTGATAAGTACGAGTTTATAGGACATCAGCTGGGTGCTCTGTTGGTTCGTCAGGTGGGTATTACCCTCGTTCAGCCGAAGAATCGGTAAAGTCAACGCGCAGGCTTAAAAAATCTGCGCCTTTTTTTATACTTAGGTAGGCGAACAAGCACCAAATCTTGTTTGGTGCAAAGGAATATTATCCTCGCTTACGATATTAATTTGTGATATTATATCTTTATGACCGACTTATTCGAAAATAAAATGAACCAAGAGCTTTCAAAAGAAGCTCCTTTGTCAGATAGAATTAGACCCGATAAGCTGGAGAATTTCTTTGGTCAGAATGAGATTGTCGGCGAAGGCAAGGTTTTACGTCAGGCGATCGAAAACGATGAGCTGTTTTCGATGATTCTATGGGGTCCACCCGGGTCGGGCAAGACAACACTGGCTCGAATTATTGCCCAGCTGACAAAATCAGAATTTGTACAGATGTCTGCAGTAGCATCAGGGGTGGCAGAGCTACGCAAAGTAGTAAGAAAAGCTCAGGATTTAAGAAAGTTCCACAGTAAGCGAACAATCCTATTTGTTGATGAAATCCATCGTTGGAACAAGGCACAGCAAGATGCTTTTTTACCATACGTTGAAAATGGCACAATAGTTCTGATTGGCGCGACAACAGAGAATCCATCATTTGAAGTAATCTCTCCGCTTCTTTCCCGTAGCCGGGTGTACGTGCTTAACCGTTTGGAACCGGAACACATCGGTAAAATACTAAAGAAGGCATTACAGGACAAGAAAGTTGGGCTAGGGGAGTACAAAGTAAAAATTGGAAAACAAGCCCTTGATTTGATAATTAAAGCTTCAAATGGAGATGCGCGAGCTGCCCTTAATGCAATTGAAATAGCTGTTAAAAGCACCAAGCCGGACAAGAACGGAGTTCGCCACATCCAGAAGCAGATAATAGAGGATGCACTTCAGCACAAGGCTCTTATGTACGATAAAAAGGGAGATGAGCACTATAATGTTATTTCAGCGTTTATTAAATCGTTAAGAGGCTCGAGTGCAGATGGCGCGCTCTATTGGCTGGCTCGAATGATTCAAGCCGGTGAAGATCCTCGTTTCATTGCCCGCCGAATGGTGATACTAGCATCAGAAGATATAGGCAATGCTGATCCTCAAGCTTTGTTAATCGCAAATGCAGCAGCTCACGCAGTTGATTTTATTGGTTTTCCTGAAGCACAGCTTAATTTAGCACAAGCAGCCATCTATTTAGCATTGGCCCCAAAGTCAAATGCGGTTATTACAGGAATTATGTCAGCCCATAAAGATGTAAAGGATACATTAAACGAACCGGTACCGCTTCATCTACGTAACGCTCCAACCGACTTGATGAAAAATTTGGGTTACGGCAAAGAATATAAATATTCACATGATTTTTCAGTAGAGGAAGGGGAACAGGATTATTTACCCAAATCGCTGAAAAATAAAAAGTATTATCACAAATAGTAGAAAAAAAAGAAGCTGTGCAACCAGGTTTTTGAACCAGGTTTAACTGCACAGCTAATGGCTTAATGGGTAGGTCTTTCACGACTAGGTCAAATGACTCGAGTCTTACCGGAAAGGCCATCGTTTAGCCATCGATGTATGATAGCATACTATATATATTTGTCAATAGTAATTAATTATGAGCGTAAAGATCACATATCTAGTCCATGGAACCACAACTGACAATGAGCAGGATCTTTGTACTGGCTGGGCTCCGGGTGATTTATCAGAACTGGGAATTCAGCAAGCCAAGGAGTTAGGCCAACAAGTGGACGATAAAAAGTTTGATGCGTTTTTTACGTCTGATTTAAAACGAGCTACTGATTCTGCCCAGCTTGGTTTCGGAGATAAATATGAGTTTATTCAGGATAATCGATTACGCGAGTGTAATTACGGGGACATAACTCAAGCTAGTGAGGCGATTGTTATTTACAAAAACTATATCGACACTCCATTTCCCAGTGGTGAAAGTATGAAAGATGTTGAGCAAAGGGTAAGCGACTTTTTAGAATATTTGAAAAAAGAATATGATAATAAGCAGATTGCTATTATGGCTCACAAAGCACCACAATTGGCCATTGAAGTAATACTAAACAAAAAAACCTGGCAACAAGCGATTGATCAGGATTGGCGCAAGACAAAGTCCTGGCAGCCAGGATGGGATTATTATATTAATTAAGAATTAATAATTAAGAATTAAAAATTAGAAATAAGCAGAAATGACAATTGGAATTGGACTAGCGCTATTAGCTGGATTAATCTGGTCGGTAACCAACATTGCGGATAAATATGTTATATCGAAACATTTATCGAACCCAGGTCTTATTTATATTCCTTTAAGTGTTGTACATATTGTTTTTGGCGGGGGAGTTTTTATATTTTTCAGAGAATCTGTTGAGATGGGGCATTTATTATTACTAGTAGGCGCAGCTATAATGTGGATAATAATGGGCTATACATATTTTATGGCTGCACGTATAGAGGAGATTTCTCGTGTGGTGCCTGTTTTTTCTTTAGTTACAGTATTTATTGCAGTCATTAGCGCCATAGTTCTAAATGAAATATTTTCTTTACAAACATATTTTGGCATTGCTATTGTGGTAGCAGGTTCAGTTTTAATAATGTTACGGGACAGTATTAAGGCGGTATTGCAAAGTCGAGCATTTGGATTGATGATTATATCTGCTTTTACTGCTTCTGCCCAGTCCATTGTTAGTAAATATTTACTGGATTATTATTCCTATTGGACAATATACGCTTGGTTTACTTTTTTCGTAGGCATCATTGGAATGATTGTGTTTGCGCATTTAATTCCATTATTAAGACAAACTATTAAGGAACGAGGCTGGAAAGGTGTAGTGCTTTACTCAATTTCAGAATCAAATTCACAGATTGCTGTTTTTTTTTATGTGGTTGCTATATCGTTCTGGTATGTTTCGTTGGCTTCGGCTGTTGTAACGATACAATATCTTTTTCTATTTTTATGGACAATAATATTAACCAGACTTAAGTCAGGTTGGATTAATGAAGAAATTACGCGCATGGTTTCCCTTCAAAAAATAATTGCGATCATACTTATAATAGGTGGGATATTCTTGATTACATAAGAGGAGTAATGTACTATTAATAATATATTGTCAGAAGATAGCGCTGGAGGAATTAATATATGTGTAATAAAAACAAATCAAACGGTTTTACTCTAATTGAGCTTTTAGTGGTAATAGCTATCATTGCACTGTTAAGCACCTTGGCCATGATAAGCTTAAAGGACGTCAGATTAAAAAGTAGAGACTCAAAGAGGTTGTCTGATCTAAATAGTATAGCTACTGCTTTACACTTGTTTTATAGCAATCATGGCGAGTATCCTACACCTAGTCATGGCTATTCATTTGATAGTGATTCCACATTGTTTATTAGTACATATCTTGATTACTCGTTTAATGGAGATTCCTTTCTACCTGTTTTATCTGATGAAGGTTTAATGCCTAATGTCCCTCACGATCCGATTGATGCCCCATTACCGGGAGGAGGGTATTATGATTATAGGTATGCAATAGATGAGAAAGGGTGCTTGTGTGGTGTCTGTGTATGGGATGGTTTAGCAGGAGAATGGATACCCGATGCGGAATATGCCGGTCGAGCTTATTTATTTTTTGGTTATTCAGAAGCGGATTTACCTAATCGTGGACCAAAGCCCGAGTGTCCACATCATCCGACTTATTGGGATTCGGAATGGCTTAATGGTTATATTGTGCCATTTGTGCCATAAAAGCCCTGGCTAAAGATTTTGTTCTTAGTACAATAAATATTTATTCCATCAGCAAGCACCTTTCCTGCCCCGTCGAATGACAGGGAAGTGCGCCAGCAAACGAAGTGTTTTAGATACAACAATATTTTGACAACTTCTATCTTATCTGATAAGATTTTTTTGTTCTTTGATATTGGTCGTTTAGTGGTGAGTTCTGATAAAGGAGGGGTACAATGTTCGTATCAGTGGGACCGAACTTTTGGAGAGCGATGGTCGGTCTAATCATCGGACTGGTGATTGTCTCAATCGTAGTTCAAGCTATCTATCAACTTTCTTATAGGCCTGCGGAGATGGTACGGTGGCGTCAATTTGCATTCATCTGTTCTGTTCAGCAATGGGTTGATCAGACACTGGAGCCGGAGACGGATGATGAGAAAGCAGCGGACTTGTTGTGTGATCTGTTGAGGTCTAGCCCTCAAGACCCCTCTTCCTTACGATTTGTTATCACAACAACCCTGGATCTGTGGCACTCAATGCGCGGAAAAGGAGGCCCGGCTATATGGACAGCGCCGTATGGATTCGACGAGAATCTCAAGCAGCTAGCCGTCAGAACAAACATCCCAGCCGACAGCCTGACGACGAAATTTAGCATACTTGAGTCAACTGAGGCACCCTTCAGGCCATCTGAGATCGACCTGGGTACAGAGTGCATCTATCGTACATATCTATCCAGATATGCCTTCTATGAGGCGACTAAATTCAGCTTGAGTATTTGGTGGTACGTCGTGTTCTGGTTCATCGTTTCATTAGGCCTTCTACTCGGATATACTTACGAGTACCATTTTCTAGGTGGATTTGACAATCCGCTAGATGGGCTACTCAAGAGTAGAAATCGTACGATCTTTTGGATGTTTCTTGTCCTCCCAATCACAACTGTAATCTTGTTCATTTCGTTGATAGACGATTTGAACAAACATGTACGGAAGCGTAGACTGCGAAGCAAATCATTAACCCATTCACCCAGATAAAGCGATAGCACATACCCGTTGTCATTAATGATGACGGGATTTTTCTTTTTATTCAAAAAGAGTTATAATAAACTTATGTCCAAGGGAAAATACAAAAAAAGGTTTATCTTTGATACATCGCTTGGTGAGAAAGTAGCTTTGGAAATAAGCGGATTTTTCGGATCTTGGTGGGCGATATTAATACATGCTGTATGGTTTACCGCATGGTTGTATTTCGGGTGGGACATTGATTTATTAACCCTGATAGTATCATTGGAAGCAATATTTCTAGTTGTCATATTATTAATGTATTCAAATAACTTGGCCAGTCGCGATGATGTGCGGGATGAAGCGGATCTACAAGCTGACATTCGCACCGAAGAACAGCTGATTAAGGTAAAACGTATGATAATTGATTTACGTAAAGATATAAAAGACATAAAAAGAAAAAAGTGATTCTGAAGCAGGTTTACATTAAGCCTGTTTTTTGATAGAGTAAAACCACTATGACTGACGAAAAATGGCAAGAAACAAAAGGTCAAATTAAAGACTCGTTTGAAGTTCTGGAAGAGGATATGGCAGAATTAAATGACTCTCCTGGTACAGTTGAAACAATATTATTCAATGGTCCTTTGGGAAAAATGAAACTGGTCAGAACCAGCATACCTTTAGTGGTTGGAGAAAAAGCACTTGGCTCCAGACGTATTGGTTCTGATAAAACAATTCAGAAAAAATATTCAGACACTGAAACAGTCCATACTTTGAAGGCTTTCAGATATGAAGAAGAAACGGACACTTGGGTAAAGGTCGACGGCGAATCTCTATTAAATGATTGATTAAAACTATGAAAATAGAAAAAAACATATTGAAGTATGGTGCCTTGGCAGGTATTCTAGAGGGAGTCTACGTTATACTTGTGGGATTATTTATGATAAATGTTGAAAGTATATTTTCTTCAGATAAGGCTCCAGCATTATCAATATTTTCCTTTTTATTACTTTTTGTTTTCAGTGCAGGGATTTCAGGGTTAATAGTGTTTGGCTACCCAATGAAGTTGCTAAAAAATGGCAGTCTGCGCGACGCCGTATTATGTCTGGTTGTTACTCTGTCTACCCTGTTGATATTGCTTTGTATAACCCTATTATTATATTTGGTTTATACGGCATGACCACATCAAAAAGTGAGATAATACAAAAATATAAGAAAAAAGGTGCACGCAAAAGCAACGGGACATCAGAAGTGGTAGGGTTGATGCTAAAAAGCAAAAAAACCGCCAAACTGGTGGTCGATTTGTTAAATGACAAACGTGAAGGAATCAGATCTAAAGCAGCTAAGTCCATTGCTTTAGCGGCAAAAATTAATCCTAAAATGTTTCAGAATTTTAATCGGCGCTTGGTAAAAAAACTTTTTGATTCAACTTTTCAGGTAGTTCGCTATACAACGGAAGCTATTAGTCATATTGCTCCCAGACTAAAAGTGTTTAATCGACAAGATACTATTCAACAACTAACTGAATTGCTAAGTAGCGATAGTGTTTGTGTGCGTGAATCAGCTCTAGTGGCCATCGGCCGGATAAATTATGAACAAAAATCCGTGCAAGACTTAGCTTTTAGGTCATTATCTGTAGGACTGAGGGATGATAATCTGATAGTACGAAAAAAGGCAATAATGTCTATGTCAGAATTCTGTAGAAATAATAACGAATATATTTCCAGAGCCTTGTTGTTAATGAAAGACATGGAAAAGGATTCAAAGAAGTCAGTCAGTCAAGAAGCACGGAGAGTAATTAAAAACATGAAACTGATAATAAATTAGTTTGTTAATCCATACTATATTATTTTTAATTGTTAATTCTAAATTATTAATTCTTAATTAAATCAAGTGCCCGAATTACCAGAAGTCGAAACAGTTGTAAATGATCTACGACCGCATGTAAAGGGCCAGGTAATTTGTGACGTGGATGTACGTTTAGAAAAAATGATACAATTGTCTTTGCTTAAGTTTCGACAGTTAGCCATTGGAAGTAAAGTAGTCCAAATTGGAAGACGGGCAAAAATGCTTTTATTTAAACTAGACAATGGTTATACCCTGATTGTACATTTGAAGATGTCTGGTCAGCTAATATATCAATCTTCGAAAGATGTTAATAGGGGAGGAGGCCATCCTATAAATCATGATATTCATGACTTACCAAACAAATACACACATATAACAATTAAGTTTAGGGGCGGGAGAAATCTATTTTTCAATGACGTTCGGCAGTTTGGCTATATGACGATAATAGCTAATAAATCGTTGGAAAAATTTTATACTGAAAAAAAGCTGGGCCCAGAACCTTTTGATAAATCATTCACCTTTGAAATATTCTTAAAAAAGCTGTCATCTCATAAAAACTCATCAGTAAAACAAATACTATTAAGCCAAACAGCTGTAGTGGGCTTAGGTAACATATACGTTGATGAAGTTCTTTTTAAAGCTGGCATTCGGCCTACTAGAAGAATTAAGTCCTTATCAAGGAAAGAGCTAAAGAAAATATACCTAAACATCCCAATAATACTTAAGCTAGCAATTAAAAAAAGCGGTACCACGATGCAATATTTTCGTCGGGGTGACGGACGTACCGGTGATATGCTAAAATTCCTAAAAGTTTATGGTAGAGAAAACAAACAATGTTTGAGGTGTAAAACCTCAAAAATAAAAAGAATTCGGCAGGGTAGCCGATCGAGTCATTACTGTCCTAAGTGTCAGCAATAAATATCTAAAAAAACACTAATAAGCAAATAAGACTGATTGAAACGCCCACTAATGTGCCCACCAGTGCTTCTAGGGGTGTGTGGCCAACTCTCTCACGTAGTCTCAATGGATATTTCAAGTCTTCTCCTTCCGGAAGTTCTCGCATAAGCATATTGATAACTCGACCATGAGTACCTAAATACCTGCGAAAACCGATCGCATCACGTACTATAATGATTGATAAAATGAAAGAGATGGCAAAAGCGGCTGAATCAATTCCTTCGCTAACACCGACAGCGGTTGTCAGGGCAGCTACAAAGGCAGTATGAGCTGAGGGCATTCCTCCATATGAGTTTAGAAGGTCCCATTTGATATGACCACGCGTGGCCTCTCTGATAAATTTGAAAAGCTGTGTGGCCAGCCCAGCGATTAGTGCTGATAATAATATTTTTGGAAATTCCATGATTATAATATATACAATTCTATTTGGTTTAATTCAGGGACTAACAGAGTTTTTACCAATCTCTAGTACAGGTCATTTAGCGATATTCCACAATATTTGGTCTCTGGATATTGCTTCTGACTTGGGTTTTGATGTGGTACTGCACGGAGGTACTTTATTTGCCTTGCTGGTTTATTTTTGGGATGATCTAGTGAAGTATATGTCCGGCTTTTTCAGAAGTTTACGGTGCTGGAATTTTAGTAATGACTTGGAACAGCGTATGTCTTGGTTGGTTATCATGGGTACGATTCCGGCTGCAGTGATTGGCTATCTAATAGAGAATTATATTGAGGATAGCCTTAGAACTCTTTGGGTAATTGTAGTTGCTTTATTTGTTGGGGCTATAGTGTTTATTATTTCAGAAAAACATGCGCGAAAGGTTAAAGAACTAAGCGATATAAAGATCGGATGGGCCATAGTTATTGGTTTGGCTCAGGCCATTGCTCTTATACCAGGAGTCTCAAGATCGGGCAGTACTATTATAACAGGTTTATTATTTAACTTAAAGAGAGAGGCGGCAGCTAAGTTTGCCTTTCTTCTATCCATACCCATAGTTCTGGGTGCGGGGGTAAAAAAAACAGCTGAATTAGTTGAGATTGGTGCTTTTACTCAGAATTGGTTGATATATGTAGTGGGGTTTGTGTCTAGTTTTGTTAGTGGATATTTGTGTATCAAGTATTTCTTGAGATATCTCAAGAGTAATTCTTTGAACCCCTTCGCCTATTATAGAATAATTCTCAGTCTTGTTTTGGCTACCTTAATTATTTTCGGAGTATTAAGTTAGGATTACTACAATAAATATTACCCAAAACATTATTGCAATCTTTTTAATGAAAATGTAAAAAAACTGTTTTTGGGTAAGATAGAATAACAGACCTATTATTATTGCCAGATAGGTGATAAGTATAGCCCAGATTAGAATATGGGAGCTAGAATTGCTATCTACCGGAGGACGCTGTAAGCTGGTAGTTACAGAAGATGCCACATACCCGCTTTTACCCTCTCTATCCAGAGATGTTTGATCAATTATTGATTCGGAAACCTTTGGTTGGGTTGTGGCATCTGACAGAAAAGTATTAAAGGGAGTAAAGTCGTTTCGACTTCCAAAAAGCTGTACTGTAACAGTGGTCACTTGCCCATTGATTTCAGCACTGTGGATAGCAACTCCAATTTCCTGGAAACTGGGAAAAACGATATTTTCATAATGTGATGGGCTGTTGAGCCAACCTTTAAATGTAGAAAGAGAATCAGGGTAGTTAATGGCCAGATTTTCACCTGCATATATATAGGGGTAGTCGGCGTCAGTAATAAAATCCCAAGGTTCGTGTCCATCCGGGCTATTATGATTAAAGTAATTCTTGGTTAACATATCCTGTGCCTTTTTGTTGGCAGCTTCAATTAATTTCGAGTTAAGTGACAGGGGTAGTAAATCATTATTAATACGCTCTTGGTTCGTTAAATAAACAATATCTTGTGTGGGGTGAATGACTTCAGCAGATACATGAGTTGGCAATAAAAAAAGCAGGCAAATAATACCTACCACTAACACCATTAGCTTGGTGCCAATTCCAAGATAGAAGTTTTTAGCTGTTAGCATTTGTTTTTGTTTTTGTTTTGTTATTATAAGTATAGCACATTTGTTTAAAAAAATCAACCATGAAGAATTTAATCAAGCATTTAACTGAACAAGGCTATCTCAAGACACCAGAGATAATAAGTGCGTTTTATAAAATTAATCGTACTGATTTTTTAAACAATAGGGAATTAAACGAAGAAAAGCGTGAGCAACAGTCAGAGATTAATGCTCCGCTCCCGATTGCTTGTGGGCAAACTATCTCACAACCGTTAACAGTAGCGCTAATGCTAGAAATGCTTCAACCACAAGTAGGTGATAAAGTTCTCGATGTTGGATCAGGCTCTGGTTGGACTGCTTGTCTTTTGGCTGAAATAGTAGGACCAGGGGGGAAGGTGGTGGCGGTTGAAAGAATTCCCGAGCTGAAAGAGTTTGGAGAGCAAAATGCTAAGAAATATAAACACAGGAATCTGAAATTTCACTGTGGTGATGGAGCTAAGAGATTTGCAGAACAAGCCCCCTATAATAGGATACATGTTGCGGCTGCTGCAAAGAACGTGCCGTCTATATTGATAAAGCAATTAGCTAATGGCGGTAAAATGGTAATTCCTGTTGGTATAGGTACGCAGGAAATGATATTGTTAAGTAAATCAAAGTCAGGCAGTATTTCCAAAGAACGTACACCAGGTTTTGCCTTTGTACCATTAATTGAAGAGCAATAATGGATGTTGAAAACTGAAAAGACAAATTTACATTATTCTGTTAGAATATAAACAATGAAAGCAATTGTATTATCAGGTGGGAGTGGTACCAGGCTTTGGCCAGTATCACGAAAAAACCACCCAAAACAGCTTCAGCCATTTATTGGCAAAGAGACGCTTCTGGAGATGACATTGAAGCGCCTTTTACGTTTTTTAAAAAAAGAAGACATTTATCTAGCGATTGGAAGTTCTCAATATTCGATGATCAAAAAGCAAGTTGCAAAATTTGGCATTAAGAATTTTTCTATTGAGCCAGAGCGAAAAGACACAGCCGCAGCGATTGGTCTGGCGGCTACAATGATTCACAAAAAACACCCCAAAGAAATAGTATTTACTGCTAATACAGATCACTATATAAGTCCTGACAAGACATATTCAAGGTTTATAAAATTGGCTGGTAGAACAATAAAAGAGAATCCAGCCCATACCGTGCTAATTGGTATTAATCCAACTTATCCAGACACAGGTCTTGGCTATATAAAAATGGGTAGCCAGAAAGCGGTTTATGGAAAAGATGAGGTGTTTAATGCTGAAAAGTTTGTAGAAAAACCAGACCTGAAGACTGCGCAGAAATTTTTAAGACAATGGGAATACCTCTGGAATCCCGCTATGTTCTTTTGGCGGGCGGATCATTTATTGTCATTATACAAGAAACACATTCCCAATATATATAAAATTTTAATGAAGATACAAGATAGTCTTGGTAGGCCTAATGAACATAAAGTATTAAAGACTGAGTTTCATAAAATTAAACCCATATCTATAGATTACGGAATTATGGAAAAGTTAAAAAAAATGCTTGTTGTACCAGCCGATTTTATTTGGCAGGATATTGGCCATTGGCGGTCGATTAAAGATGTGTTAAGTAAAACAGAGACTGACAATGTCATTAAAGGAAAGCACATTGGGATTGATACAAAAGGTAATCTGATATATAGTCTGGCAGGAAAGCTGATCGCAACATCGGGTGTTGAAAATATGATGATCGTAGATACTAAAGATGCCTTACTAGTTTGCCACAAGGACAAAGCTCAAGATGTGAAAAAAATTGTTGAACAAATAGAAAAACAAAGAAAATATCAGTATCTACAATGAGAATACTAAACATTATTATCGGACTATTAATCGTACTGGTCATATTGGCTGGAATGGTTTTTTGGTATTTCACGGGTTTAATAAAAGCACCAGATAAAAGCAATGAAGCAAGAGACGTAGTTATTGTGATCGAGTCTGGTCAGGGGGTTAAAGAAATAGCAACTATGCTGGAAGAAGAAGGGGTTATCAGAAGCGCCAGGGCATTTGAGACTTATATCTGGATTGAAGGTTTATCAGCTAAGATAATTGCAGGTCAATATAGTTTAAATACAGGGCAGGAGGTAAGCACTATAGTTAGTATAATATCAGAAGGGGAGGTGGTAGCCAGCGAAACGGAGTTTCAAGTGTTAGAGGGCTGGACAGCGGCTGATATTGCTAGACAATATGGTGAACTTTTTTCAAAG
>JAHIZJ010000085.1 GCA_018814765.1 Patescibacteria group bacterium | reverse complement strand
TTTTTTTATCAGATTAAAGATTAGATGAATACCAGCAGACAATAAAAGGATATAGTATGGTATTAAGCTGTATAAATACCTGACTTGGAACCTTCTTGGAGCTTCGAAAAAGTAGATGTACACAAAGACAGTAAACAGGACAATAAATGATGTTGCGAGAATAAAATTATTCTTATGCGATACGATAAAAGGTATTACGGTGACAATAAGTATAAATAGAAATGGAATGAAGGGTAAAAACCACATCACGTTAATCGTAATATAATTGAAGATAAACATATATTGCAGTTCCGGAGTGGTTTGCCATTGAAAATCTGTAAAATAAGGAAGTACCATCAAACCGCCAACAAATGCAATTCCAAGAAAAACATACTTATACCAACTCTTTTCGCTGAAGCGATTAATATAATGCAAGACAAGGTATATTCCCGTAAACATTACAAACAATAAAAAAGTAGAGTCAGTGCGTAAATCTTCATCAAAAAAAGCAAATATTTTGAATACAATAATAAGAATGGCGCTACGCAATATTAGATTTTTAATGAACCTTCTTTGTAACAGAAGTAGTGTTAAAAATAGTAAAACAAATACGGTTATCTCATAACCCCTGATATAACGGGACATACCAACTGCAAGGGGTAAACAGGCATACAAATAAGCAGCTATTAATCCTACCTTGGTGTGTATTTTTCTACCCAAGAAAAAAAGCAACAGCACTGATAAAGATCCAATAATCGCGAATGGGGAACGTAGAAAGAACATATTATTACTGTTGCTTATTTTTTGGGTCAAGATAACCAAATTGGTTGTCAAATGAGAATTAGGATAATCGTAGAATCCATCTGCAAGAAAATGTTTAGCAGCCAATAGATGTCTATATTCATCTCCCGCCGGGTCTAGCTCACCGAGGTTTATCAAACGTAATCCTAGGCCTAGGATAAAAACTAACAGGAGCAAATATAATAGTTTGCTTTTCTTTCCCACGAACCATGTAAATAGTTTTGATTTGCTTTTGGTGTACTTTTTATTATTAATTTTTCGTATTTCTGATGCTTCCTTCTTTTCACTAAATAGGTCATCAGCTATTTTTTTCAGTGCGACAAAATATCCATATATTATATTTTTTATCTTTGGTACAATCAATATTGTACCAAAGATAATGATATATTGAATATAAATCCTGAATTCGTATAAACCATAATCCTGGTATTCTACTTTACTGAATGACCAAAGAAAATTAAACCCAAGTAATATAAGCAAAAACCACAACAGCGTTTTTTCGTGTTTTATTGTCTGACAGCTGATAACATGCTTTGTAATAATAAAAAAAACGAATCCAAATATTATTACGGAATTATTTATTTCACTCGGCCACGCATTCCCCATGTCTACTGTCATTCTCAGTATCAAGGTACCCAATGATAATATAACGCCAAGCCAACATAGATGGCTATAAATTGGTTTAACAGATCTCCTGGTAGTGCAAATAGTCCCACCTTCCTTATTATCGTTTTCTGCAAAATTTACAATCATTCCCAATGATAATTATTTTCACAACTAGAACACTATATAGGATTTAATATATCAAAAATATGCCTATACTACAAATCTTGTTAAACTATTATAATATGATATGATTCCTAATGTGTATTCAATAATTTCGTACATAAAAGCACCTAGATTCATGAGTATTAACAGTCGAAAAAAAGTTTTATCCATTATTCTTCCGCCAACCGCTTTTTTATTTTTAGCATTAGTCGTTTTCTTACCAGCTATGTCCAATATTTATACTGACTTGATTGGTGACACTGATTCATGGCAAATATTGGGGCAGAGCCGAGAGATTGCCAATGGGCTTCAGACTAATGATCAATTTGATTTCTCAAGCTTAATGTCATATTTCTCACACAACCCAGAATATATTTTTCGTGTTTCTACCTATCGAGCTCTTACGGTAATTATTTTTAATGACGTTCTGGCGAATAATATTATCTGGTTGCTCTCTTTCGTGTTAGCATCCTTTGGCGCTTTTTTATTAATCAATTATTTGATAAAAAGTCGCTGGCCTTCATTTATCGGTGGTTTCATATACGGATTTTCTCCGATACACGTTGCTTACAGTATGGGCTTTATTGGCGCCACTCACATAGAATTTATTCCTTTCTTTATACTTTTTTATCTAAAGTTTTTAGACTTAGCGCGCTTTAAATATTTCATATTAAGCGTATTCTTTTTTGCATTGACAATAATCAATGAACCCCATTTTACAATAGCTATACTTATTTTTTCGGTTATCATTTATTTTTATTATTTATTAACATCTAGAATATCATTCAATAACAAAAAAATTCTTTACTATAGTATCATTGCCTTAATCTTGGGTGTACTCATTTTATTTACCAATTATTTATATATGATTCAGGCTACAGTAGAAAGTGATACTCTCGACCCAGGATTAGACCAGGTGATCAACTATTCAAATGATGTTGTAGCATTACTGACTCCTTCGTACCAACACATACTTTGGGGCAATTTCTTTTCCAGAACCGTAGCCGTAAACTTTACCGGTAATCCAGCAGAATACACAATATATATAGGTGTTATAGTTGCTTTATTGGCCTTATTTTCCTTGCGTAATAAAAGATTCTATTCAAGCGTAAAATTATGGGGTAGTATCTTTATTGTTTTCTTTGTTTTATCCCTGGGGCCTTTTATACATTATCTTGGTACCGTCAAACCAATGATTCCACTACCATATCTATTTCTATATCATTGGCTACCCTTCATCGATAACATGAGATCTGTGGGAAGACTCTTTATAATATCAATGATTTCAATATCAATTGTGGCTACTATCGGACTGCACTATCTTATTAATATCAAAGCTACAAAGAAATATAAAGTTTTAATATTCTCCCTAGTAACCCTGCTTTTACTTTTAGATTTCTGGCCATTAGTCACTACTCAAGTGATAGAGAAAACGCAATTCTATGAAAGTTTAAAGAGCGAACCTGGAAATTACTCAATAATTGAAATACCCTTAACATCTAACTATGAATATGCTTCAAAAGCAGGTTACTATAATAAGCTTCACAATAAAAAAGTTATTGGCGGTTTTGATTTTGCTAGAAAAGACTGGACTAAGTGGAAGAAAGAGATACATACACCAGTGATAAACAATTTATTGTTCCACCTGCCAAATGGCCATTTATATCCAGATATCATATATCACGACTATGGAAAGATAAGTAATTCCATATTAGACGAATGGGATGTAAAATATATCGTAATTGACAAAAACTATGTTGGTGACAAGAAGCAGTATATAAGTCAGGAGTACTACACTAAGATAATAGAATTTATTGAGAAATATATTCCAATCCAGAATATTACTGAACTAGATAATATAAAATCCTATGAGTTACAAACTGGACACCTAGATGACATCGTCTATTTAACCATAGGCAACAATTGGAGTAATGTTGAATATAATCAGGAAGATATCCCTCAAAGAAACATACGTCAATCTGCGGAAATAAATCTCATAAACCTTGCTCAGGAAAATAAAAATCTTGAAGTTAATCTTTCGCTTTATGCCAAAAATAGTTATCGTATAATTGAAATTATTTATAACAATGAAGTTATAACGAGTGAAATTATCAGCCCCTACGGTAATAAGATAGGGTTTTTCTTAAAAAATATTATTCCTGGGGAGAGTATGCTAAAAATAAAAACTTATGATATAAATGGAAATAGAATAGCAAATGATAAAAATGTTCAAATATTTTTTAATGAAATAACATACCAAGAAACCGACAACATAATCAAACCCGCTCCCTACACTTGGTTAGAACAGCAACCTGATAATTATGCTGTGGCTCAAATACCGCTTCAGGTAAACTATAATAATGGTACAGAAAGCTCAATAGGCAGCCATCATATTATTGACTATACAGATTTCTCTTCCGTGGTTACTAATAATGAGAAAGAAAAACTTTTTTTCAACGAGTCAATACCATTAATACGAGATCTCTATTTTATGGAAAAAGAAGCATGGAACGCTTCCCAGCTTTTACGTAGCCGTGATATCTATGCTTCAAATTACGTATCCAGAATGACAAAAAACATACTAGATTCTTTTAACATCAGATACTTTGTGATACATAAGAGTTACTTGACCAATGATCAGCTTGGTTATGTTCGCCAATTGATTGAGAATTTTAATCCCAATGTAAGCACAATTTATGACAATGAAGATATAGTTCTTTATTACAATGGGGCAGAGCCTGACAACCAACCTTACGCGATCTTAGGTGAAAACTGGGGCCCCATTACAGACCCCCGAGAGGAACACCTAAAAAGATGGATGAATAACGGAGCCACCTTGGATCTTATTAATCCAAGCTCAATTCCACAAAGTGTCGTTCTTCGTTTTTGGAACTTTACTTGTTCTGAAGACAAAAATTATAAAATCGTGGCTTATAACAACAGTTCATTTATAGGTAGTAGCTGGGCTAAAAGAAACCACCAATTAACCGAGATCGCAATCAATAATATAGCGCCAGGTAATAATCAGATTACTTTTAACCTTATTGATGAAAATGGTAATTATCCTCCAGACGGAGAACGTTGTACTAAAATATTTAACATTGAGCTAGACTATGCTACAGATGAATAAATACATTACCGATGTAATAGGATTTAGAAAGTCTAAGATTTCTAAAGATACAATAATTACTTTTAGCGGTAACCTAGTAAACGCCCTATTAGTCTTTGGCTATACAGTTGTGGTTTCCCGTAACATGGACATTGAAAACTTCGGTATATTTTCTTTTGCTCTGGCTATATTAACGGTTGTTATAGAACTATCCGACTCCGGCCTAACAACAGCAGTGGTGCGTTTCGCCTCTCAATACATAGCAGCGGGCAAGAGAGGCCTAGCTCACGCAATATTCCTACTTACTCTGCGCTATAGAATTTTAGTAGCTCTAGTTATGTCATTGTTGGGCATTGCATTCGCTCCCTGGCTAGCTGACTTTGTTTTTTCAAAACCCGAGGTATCGGCCACAATACAAATAGCATTTATCGCAGTATTTTTTATTAATCTACAAAACTTTATTTCTTCAGTTTTTCTTTCACATCGTCAGTTTGTAAAAAAAGTATCCTACAACATTATAATCAGTGGACTAAAGATTTCTATATTGGCCGGTTTTATCTACCTGCTTCAACAATCAATTACTCCCATATATGCTGTCTGGGTGATAATAGCTTCAACGCTGATTGGCTTGGCAATTGGATATATATTAATGCCAAAATTCCCGCTAAAAAAACAAATCGATACGAAAGAATACTTAAAAATACGACGTGAGATATTTCATTTTAGTAAATGGATATTGGTTTCCACTATTGCTGGATTAATCCTACTGCGTGTGGATACATTTCTTTTAACCAGGTTAGTTAGCCTAGCTGAGGTAGGCCTATTTAATGCTGCTTACAATTTCTCCATGTTTTTTCATATCTCAGCTGCTGCCCTTGGAACCGCTTTACTTCCCTATGTCTCTGGTTTTGATTTAGAACGAGTAAAGCGATTATACCTAAACCTTTTTAAGCTTCTACCTCTTGTAGTAGTCGGTGTTGCCATTCTTGTATGGCTAGCAAAATATATCCTATTATTTGTTTACGGTGATAGATACATAGATTCAGTCAGTGCACTACAAATATTATTTATTAGTGGCGGTCTTGTTTTAATCACTAATCCATTGTTTATTATTTTCTATAGATTGAAAAAAGCCAGGGTAATTGCGCTAATCAATCTGGGCCAGGTTATCATTGGGATTTGCCTTAACCTCGTTCTGATCCCCGAATATGGTATTAAGGGGCCAGCTATCTCGGCCTTGATTTTCAATCTGTTTGCATTTGTTCTCATTCTTTGGTTAACTTATCATCAAATATATAGAAAATATGCCTCCAATAGTTAGTATCAATATAAATACAATGGCACGACCGAAACTAGTGAAGGTAGCGGTAGAAAGCGTATTGTCCCAGAAAGATGTAAGCCTGGAGCTTATTATCGTTAACGATGGCGCACGCGACGAAACACCCAAGGTGCTGGAAGAAATCAAGGCAAAAGACCCCCGAGTAACCATCATAACCAATGACAAAAATCTAGGAATTTCTGCTTCAGTAAACAAGGCTCTAACTACTGCTAGCGGTAAATACATTGCCCGACTTGATGATGATGACTTTTGGATTGATCGATACAAGCTAAAAAAACAAGTAGCCTTTCTAGACAGCCACCCAGACTACGTACTTGTAGGAACAGGCGTCAGGGTTGTCAATGAACATGGAGAAAAAACCGGAGAGTTAGTCAGGACACAGCACAACGACAAGATATACCAGCGTTTGCTTTTTTCTAACCGTTTCACAAATGCGACCGTACTATATCGTAAATCAGCCCTAGATCAGATAGGACTTTATGACAAGGGTCTAATCTTTGGTAATGATGATTATGATTTAGTTCTTCGTCTTGGTCAAATTGGTAAAATGCACAACCTACCTGATATTTGTGTGGCCTACCGAAAAACTGACAATAACTACAGTAAAAAATTCGCCCACGAAATACTCAGGTCAAACATTGACCTAGTAAAAAAATACCGCAACAAGTATCCTAATTATCGCATGGCAATATTATACAATTATTATAAATATCTATTTTCTTTTCTTAAACCATGAGAATAATTTTAGCTCAAATTTGTTCATACCCGCCTGAGATTGGAAAAACCGATATTTTTGAATATGCTCAGTCTTTATTAAAACTCGGACATAGCGTCTACCTCATCTGTGGTCAAAAAAACGATAACCAAAGCTCTCAAGATAACCTCAAGGTGATTAGCCTAAATTTACCACTACAAGAGTCCCTGACCGTGTCTTGGAAATATGCTTTTGCTTTTTATAAACAAATCGTGGCGATTCACAGATCAAGTCCGGTTGATGTTGTACATATATTAAATCCTTTTTTCTTAGCTTTTATTTGTCTCAAGCTTATTTGGCTTAGAAACCTTTTTCATAAAGAAAAAATTAAAACTATATTTGATGTCCGAACTGGTCCTATTCGTCGCGGTTATAGAAAGTGGCTATCAAGATCCCTAATGCGCCTAGCTAGCTTCTTTGCCGACAGGACAACCGTATTAGATAGGTCGCTAGCTCAGCATATTTTTGGAGATAAAAACACTGTTGTTTTACCACTGGGCGTTAATCAGATGTTATTTACACCTAAACCCGAGACAAGAGCCTCCCAGAGGCATAAATTGGGCTTTAGAGAGAGCGATTTTGTTTTTATATACTCTGGTAGTATGGACAGAAGAAGGGCATTAAAAGCACTAATTCAAGGGTTTATTCTTGCCTCAAATAATTTTCATCATATAAAGCTGTTAATGATTGGAGATGGAAACGACCGAGTTGATCTTAAAAAATACGCGCAGAAAAAACTACCTGGATATATAGAATTTTCCGGTCAGATACCATATCAAAAAATGCCTGAGTTTTTGCAAATGGCTGATGTGGCTTTGTCTTACATCCCACAAAAATCCTACTATGAGTATCAGCCTCCTCTCAAGACACCAGAATATCTAGCTACAGGTCTACCTGTTTTAGCTACAAACACTTCTGGTAATAAAGTATTCATCAAGGACGGGTGGAATGGAGTAATAATCAATGACACGCCTGAAGAAATTCTTCGGGGTATTACAAAAATCATTGCAACAAAAGACTCCCTCAGAAAAAACACCCGTTCGGATATAAATCGGTTTAGCTGGGACACAATAGTTAATGATAAATTGGTACCCGAATACCTATCTCTGACTGGTCGCTATTAATAATATTTTCTTGAGACTGCTCATATATGCTCCTCGGGAGTGTTTTTGTATTACTTCAGATCGACCTTTTTGACCAAGCTTCGTAATTAAATTCGGGTTGTCGATAATTCTGTTTACGTATTTCGCCAGTTCATCTGGGCTATCACCTTTAAACAAATAACCATTTTCATTATGCTTTATCAGTCCTGCGCCGCCCTCCTCTGTAGCAACGACCGGTAAGCCAGAAGACATCGCCTCTAATACTGTCAATGGCATCTCTTCATCTCTGCTTGGTAGGACAAAACAAATAGCTTGATTATAGAGAGTATTGATTTGGTCGTGGGGAATGTCATTTCTTATTTCGATGCCAACCGTTTCAGCTGCTTTTCTTGTCTTCGAAGATATAATCTTTGTCACAACCACAATAGGTGCTTTGATTTTTGGTGCCAATACAGTCAACCTATCAAACCCCTTCATGAAAGTGGCGCGTCCGACAAACAGCACGTAATCCTTTTTCTTTAATTGAGGACGAAACAGATCGGCATCGACAGCGTTCGGCAGTATGGCTATTTTTTCTTCTGATACCAAAAGTTTTTCAACAAGATAATCCTTAGCTCGTTTATGTAATACAACAATTTTTTTTGCCCCAACAAACGCTTTGGCCTCTAAGTCTCGAAGTCTTTTCCTTACATAATAGTTAAAAAGTAGTTTATAAATTATTGACTGTTGTGATAGTTTTTCAGCTTTTTGGGAACGGATAGCGTGACATACAAAAACGAGTGGTATTTCAGGCGCTGAGCGATAGAATAGTATTGGCGATGAGGTGATAACGATATCATAATTACCAGCCAGCTGGGCCGTAAGACTTTTTCCGATACCTGGCATAACAAATAACTCCCGAAAAAATGGCAATAATCGAAAATACATCGGCCAGGCCGATTTGATCTTTTTTGTATCCCGAACACCACAATAAGTAAACACATCCACATAGGTCCTGCTTTCCTCTCGCAGCCGAATGGTTAGCTCGTGAATCGCCTCCTGCTCACCGCCTTGGCGTTTCGTACCATAGAGTTCATTAATAACGGCTATGCGCATAGCAATATTTAATAATTTGGAATTTGTGAAAAACGATCCGTAAGAATATTCTTCTGCTTTAAACGAAACACATACAGCGTCTGCCTAACGTCTTCAAAGGTTCTCGGTGGTGTGCCGGACCAAGCACGCTTCAAGGTGGCTAATGATAAATCATCCTTATTATCTTCAACATAATCATTTGCCCAGGCGGTTGGTATTAACTTTTGGTAGCGCAAAGAATAATCATATAAATACTCAAGATCTGACTGATCGAATAGTATATAAGGATCATCTTTCTGCGAGCTGACAATGTAGACGTTTTGATAATCGTTAACCAGCTTCGTGAATTCCTCGACTGTAAAGCCGTCGACATTTGGCAAAACAGTCAAATCGTTTAAATAATGCCAGGCGTAACCCCATTGCTGCCAATGCCAACCTGGTTCTAAAATTATCAGATCATCTTTCGTATATTTTTGCGCAAACTCATCTAAGTCTTTTCCCACGCCATTATTATCTTTGAAGAATAGCAATGGCAAGGAAACCGACATATTCAAAACTAACAATAGGATAATCAAATTAAATGCATATTTTTTCCCTTCAATAATCTTACCAATTGCTATGCCAGCGAATATTATCATAATTGGTATGAACCCTCCATAAAATCGTCTCATAAACCACGGCTGATCGACAGCAATAGACGGCTCGATCAGAAAAATAAACGAGGGAATAAACAATAAGGTGATAATGAATATTTCCTTACGAAAAGCATTTTTTAAAAAGCCCCAGCATATCACGGCAAAATATGGAAACAGCATGTAGGCCCATAGATTATTGATGACATATTGAATCTTATAATATCGCCACCGAACGATATCGTTATTTTGAGAATAGAGCCAAACGGCCAGTTCAGCTAATAAGAATATTGCAACCACTCCGCTGATTATATACGGCCGGAGTAAAATTGGTTTTTGGGCAAGACGGAAGGCGCGACGCAACCACAAGCCAGCAATGGTAAAAACGGCAATTCCAAGAAAAACTAACTTGAATCGCCAAAGATAGCTAAGTGCACTGGTCATGTTAACAAGCGCATACTCGATATAATCGCCTCCGAATATACGTCCATATTGCAGTAGCAAGAGTCCACTGATAACCGCTGCGATAAAAAATATTATTGTCGCCAATGCCATCCTCCAAGTCCGTGGCCAATATTTCAAAGTAAAAAATAGATTCAACAGTAAACCTAGACCAGCATAAACCAATCCCTCGCCCCGCACCAGTATTGTTAGGCTTGCGACAAAAGCGCTGATAGCAAAGTATCCAGCTTGCTTTTTTTTCAAACCTCGGATTATCAACCAACCACTTAACAATAGTAGCGCAATAAGGAGATTTTCCGAGTTTGTCCGCCGGGAGAACCAAAGTGTCGTATAAAGAGTCGAGTATAAGACAACCGTTATAAAAGCGGTTTTATTATTAGTCAGGTTTTTTACGATAAAATATATAGAAATTAAAGTCAGAAATAAAAGCAATGTATTTCCGACCTGCAAACCAGTCAAACCCCCAAAACTATAAAACGATGCTAAAAATACACTATAACCCGGTAAAAATTGGGAGGTGAATTCGTCTCCTTCAATTGATCTGAAAGGGTGGTATGGACGGGAAATAATATCTTCAAAAGATAGCGAGCCTGATTCAGATATTTTAGCGGCTGCTGAAATATAGGCCATATCATCACGACCCCGCGGTATATCATGATGGAAATAGCCACTAAAAACACAAAAGAGAATAACCAATACTAAAATTGCGACACCTTGTCTTCGAATATCGAATATAAGCTTTTTTCGATTTGCCACCAACCAATAAAGCAATAAAATGACTATTATGACCCAAATTGTAAGCATGATGTTATTGCTAAATTGGCCAAACAATCCTAGTCCTACAAAAAGGGCAATTAAGATTGCCGTTATTACTCCTAAAACTAATAGTATTGACTCAATCGTTATCCTATACATGCGGTAGAAGCTTTTTAAACTCTTCTATATAAAGGTGGCTGATGTATTTCCAATTGTAATATTTTTTTGTATAGGTGGCAATCTTGTCAGAAATGGTATGTAAATTTTTACAATCCGCTAAATCTGATATTTTTTTCATAAACGCTTCCGGTTTACCATGCTTAACTAAGTATCCATTATAGCTATCAATAATAGCATCATTTAAACCTTCTAAACGTGATGCAACTACAGGTAAACCATGAGCTGCTGCTTCAATCGCAGTTATACCAAAGCCTTCGACATCACCAGAAACCGGAATGTTTGGCATAACAAAACAGTCAGAGGTTTGAAGTAGCAACTCTTTATCCTCCTCAGATACTCTACCCAGCATAATTATTCTATCGCCCAAATCAGTTTCAGAAATAGCCTTCTTAATCTGTTCTTCTTCGGGCCCTGCTCCAGCGATAACATATAGCCAGTTATTTTTCATTTGAGGACATACCTCATTTATAAACCATTTAATTCCTTTTCGTTTTACTAATCTTCCCATCGATAATAAAACAAATTGATTATCAGTATTTAGACCAATTCTATTTGTAAGGTCGCTACGCTCAAACTTCTTTGTATTCTCTGAAATTGACACCCCATTAGGTATCACACTCACACGATTAGGTTGTATTCCCAGCTTAACGGCTAGCTGGCGACTATTTTCGCTTACAGTAATAATATGATTTAGGTTTCGATAAAAATAAACCATAACCTTCTTAAATAGGGGCATCTGGTATGTTAACTCTAAGCCATGGATTGTTACAACCACCGGCTTCCGAGTAATTAGCCCAATCAACCAGCCAATTGGAGCCAATACTCCATCTGCAATATATATTATGTCACTGCCTGGAGCTTGTAGTAATCCACGAATCAGAAGAGATGGCGCAATCCAAATAATTGCTAAACGAGACCCTTGTGAGTGAGCCACTAACCGTTTATCGATATTAAGATGACGGAAGAGCTCAAAGCTAAATCTTTCCATCCCACCTACCTGAGGCGGATATTTTCTGGTAATAAACAGAACAGTCATTATTTCAATAATTCCTTCTTTTGGTGATACAAAATTTCTTCCTGCATCTTCCTGTTCCAGCCAATAGCTGAGGCAATTAATCCCAAAACAAATATTTGGAATCCAAGTAGAATCAATATCGCTGCTATTATCAATGATTGGATATGTCCCTCACCGCCACGAGCTGTGAAAAAGTAGAAATACAAAAAGCGGAAAATCAGCACTAGTCCCGGTAAAAATATTAGCAGCCCTAAGCCCGACATCACTCTTAATGGTTTATAAATGGTAAAGACTCTAAAAATTACAACTAAAGACTTAACTAAATGTTTCGGTATGTTGGAAATCAGTCGTGATTTTCTGTTTACTTTGCGTGCTTTTATCGGAACCGATGCTATCGTGAGATTATGATCAAGCGCCTGAATTAAAGTCTCATGAGTATATGTGTGTTTTGATAAGATAGAAATTCTAAGAGCCGCTTCACGAGTATAGGCTCGAAAGCCCGATGAAACATCTAGCGTTTTTTTTAGTCCAATCATTCTAGATACAAAAAAACTACCTAGCAGATTTAAGTACTTATTTGCGGCTGGCATATATTCTAATTGCCTAACCTCACGATCACCAATGACAATATCGGCCTTACTCTCTAGGATTGGTTGTATCAGGTCTGGGATACGAGACTGATTATAATGATTGTCACCATCAGTGTTAACAATAATGTCTGCGCCTCTGATCAAGGATTCACGAATTAGTCTTTGAAAGGTATATGCCAACCCTTTGTTTGTTCCGTTTGAAATAACAAAATCAGCCCCGGCCGACCTAGCGCATTCGACAGTTTGGTCCGAGGATCCGTCGTCCACAACCAACACAGATACACTTTCAACACCCGGTATATTTCTGGGTATTTCCCTAATTACCCGTTCAATATTTTCCGCCTCATTGAAGGCTGGTATTGTTACAAATAGTTTCATAACTAATATTAGCCTATTATCGCCCAATGCTTAGATACTGGAAGCCTATTTCCCTCATCTTATTCTGGTCTAAAAGATTGCGTCCGTCAACCACACAAGGATTACGCATTTTATCCTTGATTTTCTCCCAATCAAGCTCCTTAAAATCAGGCCATTCTGTAGCAATTATTACTAAGTCTTTATCATGGCATGCTGCATAAGCCGAATCAGAAAACTCAATACCCGAGATAAGCTTCTCCGCATTTTTTGTTGCAATAGGATCATAAGCTGTAATTTGCGCTTTCTCTTTCTGAAGTAAGTTGATGATGTCTATAGCTGCTGATTCTCTCACATCATCTGTATTGTCTTTAAAAGCCAACCCTAGTATTCCTATGTTTTTTCCTTTCAACGATTTAAGGGCTTCTTTGGCCTTCTTTATCACTACTGCCCTCTGATCATTGTTTACTTCAATAACCGCTTTTAACAGCTTAAAATCATAGCCATTGTGGCCAGCCATCTGTTTAAGAGCACTGACATCCTTTGGAAAACAGCTTCCTCCGTAACCCACGCCTGCACGTAAAAAGCTGGAGCCAATCCTTTGGTCCAGACCCATACCATAAGCAACTTCACCAACATTGGCACCAACCAAATCACAGATGTTTGAGATTTCATTGATAAAACTTATTTTGGTTGCCAAAAATGCATTTGAAGCATATTTTATCAATTCAGCGCTGGCCAGGTTAGTAGAAATCTTTTCAGTTTCAATCGGTTTGAAAATGTCAAACATTATATCTACTGCCTTGGTTGATTGTGCCCCGACAACTATACGATCAGGTTTCATAAAGTCCTCAATCGCGGAACCCTCGCGTAAAAACTCGGGACAGGAAACCACATCAAATGAACCAGAATAATGTTTCTGAATTATGCTCTTAACTTTTTCTCCCGTACCAACAGGTACTGTGCTTTTATCAACAATAACCTTGTAGTCTTTCATCTCTTGAGCAATCGACTCAGCAGCTTGAAAAACATAGCTTAGATCTGCATGACCATCTTCACGCGCGGGAGTACCTACGGCAATAAAAACCACAGCGCTGTCATTAATTGCTTCCGCGTAACTAGTGGTAAAGCTTAATCGTCCAGCTTCTTGGTTTTTAATCACCAGCTCTTTTAGCTGTGGTTCGTAGATTGGTATAATGCCTTCTTTGAGCCTCGTTATTTTTTCCTCGTCAATATCAAGGCATATAACCTGATAGCCAATTTCAGATAAACAGGTACCTGTAACTAAACCGACATAACCGGTTCCAATAACCGATATCTTCATTTCTAATACTAATTAATTATTAAGTCTTTTTTAAGATATTAATTTTTGTTTGTTTTTAGATAAGTACGTAAGGCTTTGACCTTATCGGTTTTTTCCCAAGTAAAGTCGGAATCATTGCGACCGAAATGACCATAGGCAGCTGTTTTTTTATAGATTGGTCGTTTCAGTTTCAAGTGCTTTATAATCCCGGCTGGAGTCAGATTAAAATGCTTTCTGATTACTTGGACAAGCTGTTTATTCGATACCTGGCCAGTGCCTTTTGTATCAACCATGACACTAATCGGATTTGCAAAACCGATAACATAAGCCAGCTGAACCTCACATTTTTTGGCTAATCCGGCCGCAACAACATTTTTAGCAATATATCTTGCCATATATGAGGCAGAGCGGTCAACTTTTGAAGGGTCTTTACCGGAAAAACAACCACCTCCGTGACTACCATGACCACCATATGTATCAACAATTATCTTACGCCCCGTCAATCCCGCATCGGCCGGGGGTCCGCCTTTGACAAACTTTCCGGTTGCGTTAACAAATACTTTTGTTTTCTTGTTCATATATTTACCCGCTACCGGCCTGATAACCGTTTTGAGAATATCGCGTTCAATCCTTTTCAGGGACACTTGTTCATCGTGCTGTGTTGCTACAACTACAGTATTTAAATGTTTCGGCTTACCATCAACATATTCAATCGCTACTTCAGTTTTTCCATCCGGCCTAAGATAGGGCAACTTACCACTCTTCCGAACCTGGGCCAGCTTTCGTGCCATTTTATGTGCCATAATAATTGGTAATGGCATGTATTCAGGCGTCTCATCGGTTGCATAACCAAACATCAGTCCTTGGTCCCCTGCCCCCTGGGCTTTGAATTTTCCCTTTCCTGAATCAACACCTTGGGCAATATCCGGGCTTTGCTCATCAATAGCAACAACTACACCACAGTCCTCCCAATGAAATCCGTAAGAGTGATCATTGTATCCAATCTCACGAATGGTATTTCTTACTACTTTTTGTACATCCACGTATCCTTTTGTCCTTATTTCTCCTGCCACAACGACCAATCCAGTCGTAACTAGAGTTTCACAGCCACTCCGACTGTTAGGGTCTTGCCTTATAAGTTCGTCTAAGATGGCATCTGATATCTGGTCGCACACTTTATCAGGGTGTCCCTCAGTCACTGACTCGGACGTAAAAATAAAACGCTCTTCTTTGTTTTTTAACACCATGTTCTCTTTGTTAATTATTTATATTTTAATATCTTCAAAACCAATTACACGGCTACCTCGCATATCATCAATAGTCATTTTCAGTCCTTCATCCAGTGGAATAACCGGAAACCAGCCTAATTTACTTTTTGCCAAATTTATATCCGGTACACCCCGATGATGCGTATAGGGTGACTCTTCTTCATAGCTAATCTCCGACCGGGTCCCTGATTCTTTCTTTATTTTTTCAGCGATCTCACTAAGCCTGACTGGCGAAGGGTTACCAATATTGATTGGCCCCACAAGATTCGACTTCATCATACGATCAATGGCTTCAATAATATCAGAAATATAGCAAATAGACGTCTGGTCATCAGGCTGTGCATAGACTACCATTTTTTCACCGGTAACCGCTTTATTAATTAGCCTAGGAATCATTCGATTGTCTGCCAAGCTCATACGCGGACCATAAGTCTGAAATAATCTCATTGTGCGTGCATCAATATCATGTTGATCACGATATATCTTTAACAATGTCTCAGAATATCTTTTTCCTTCATCATAACAGCTACGCTCTCCCAAATGATCAACGACCCCTAAATCACCCTCCTTATATACCTTACCCTCTTTGTCTGATGGCCAACCATAGACAGCCGAACTGGATGTAAAAAGTAAGCGTGAACGATACTTCACAGCTAAGTCCAGTATATTCTTTGTACCCAAACCACTCGTTAATATTGTGGCTACTTGATGTTCGTGCTTTTCATAATGAGATGTGGGACAGGCTAAATGATAAATTTCATGTATGCCATGAAAGGGAATCTTGAACTTTTTCAGGCCTGGTAAGGCCTCCAAATCAACTGGTTCGATAATATCATGCTTAATAAACTCAAAATTTGGTAGCTGTAATAAATGCTGGATATTACTTATATCACTACTGATAAAATTATCGAGACAAATAACATTTCCCTCTTTTACTAAAACATCACAGAGGTGGCTGCCAATAAAACCAGCGCCTCCTGTAATTAATATATTTTTCTTTTGTACGAGATCTGCAACGGACATATTATTTAAATAAATGTTTAAATCTTAATGCAATAATTGTTAAAAACATCCTTAAACTAACTCTGGCTAATTTTGTCATAGAAGCGAACTGCTCTGAACTTGCTTGATCAACCCAAACAGTTGGCACTTCTCTAATTTTAAATCCAGCACTATGTATCAAATAAAGAATTTCAACATCAAACGCCATATTCTCAACCTTAAGTTTCGGTAGTATTCGTTTGATAACTTCTTTTTTAAATAACTTAGCTCCACATTGACTATCACGGAAAGGCATCCAAAATAAAGCTTTGGTTAAAATATAAAATCCCTGACTAGCAATTGTACGAAATACTGAGGTTCGGCCGATCACCTTTGAACCCTTGCACCAACGCGATGCAATGGCTCCGTCAACGCCATGTTTGACTATTTGATCGACTAACTTATCAAATTCTTCCGGGCTGGTAGCACCGTCAGCGTCTAGAAAACCAACTATGTCTCCCTGGGCTCGCTCAAATCCATAACGAACCGCCTTGCCCTTGCTACCCTCTTTGATCTCATAAAGGACTATCTCATTACCCAGCTCCTTTATCGCTTGCTCCACAACCTCTCGACTATTATCAGTACAACCATTTAAAACGACAATTATTTCTTTTTTTCCCGGGAACGTTTTTTTTACATACGCTTCCAGTGTCTTCCTGATACGCTTCGACTCATTATAGGCTGGAATTATTAACGATAGCAACATAGAAGCTTGATTACTTATTTATGTCCAGCTTTAGTTCCACTGTAATTGTCTTACCTTCGCGAAGAACTTCTAATGATATTTCTTCACCTGAGTCATAGGCTAATAATAAATCAGAGAATGGAGTGTTTCTATCCAAACTAACATTATCTACTTTTTTTATTATATCGCCTTTAAGAAGGCCCGCTGTTTCTGCAATACTGTTTGATATAATCGCCGGGCGATTTATTTCACGGTCACCATGTATCAAAGCACCTGACTCTTTGCCTTGAGAAAACAGTATAGACATATTTACAGTCTGACTCAGATCGATATAGTGTATACCGAGCTTAGGACGGACTATTTCGCTGTTTTTCAAAAGACTGGTTAATCCGGTATCAATCTGATTTGCTGGTATTATTTGGTTAGTGGGCCAGCCATCTGAACAAACTAGGCCGATTATCTCCCCTTTTGTATTGACTGCTATGGCTCCTTGCGTATCTTGAGCGAGCGAATCTTTTATTAAATATTTTAACGAATAGACATCACTTGATTCAATATAGTCAGCGGTTTTTGTTTTTTCCAAATAATTTTTTTGAGCCAAGAATGAAGATAGAACAACCATTTTTAGCTCAGCATTTCTGTGCATAACAAATATTTCTTCACCAACGGTTGTATCATCTAAATTGGCAAACTTAATAACCGACAAGTTTGCGTCTTCAATCTTTAGATAGTAAACAGGCAAAGCGGGATCAGCCATTATTTTTTCTATTGGATGCGTGTCTCCATCAGAGGTTACTGCTAAATAATCTTGTGACAAGTCAGTCATTGACCACTTTGGAACAACAATCCACCCATCGCTGGTTACAATGAGTCCCGTAGTCAGCTGTTCCCAGGGATAATACAACCCTGCTATGGGATTCGTACTAGAAACATCTGTTTTTTCCTGATAAATGCCAACCAATGTCTGCTGATACTTTTCTGATAAATCTTCAAGCTTCTCAGGTTGAATCTGTGATTGACGGCTTATTTGGATCGGCAAATCCTCATTAACAGAGTTACTATCATCAAAAAAGTAATAGAAAAAGAGGCCACCGAAAAAGCCGGAAAATATTCCTATTATTATTGCCAAAACAATTGTAAATACTTTTCCATTCCGTCTGGCTGGTTTGTGAATCTCTCTTAATCCTTTATCATTATATAGATTCTCGATGTCTTTCATTTTTCGAACTTTTGGCGAAGTAGGGGTTGGTTGAACTTTCATATTCTGTTTACTCAAATTATGTCCATCTTGCTGAAACTACTGTTAATAATAGCACAGCAAAGCCAATAAACAAATAGCGCATAATAACAATTTTTTTTAGCTGATCCTGTAAATAATATCTACCTAGATTTAGGATGACGTAATAAGCAACGGTTAATATCATGGCATTCACTAAAAAACTGGAAGGTAAAAAATACACCGCCCAAAATATTTCTGCACCTATTAAGCCACAGATTATTCCAAAACGAGAAGCTCTTCTAAATAGCACCTTACTAGCCCAACTAGTTTGAAATGTTAAGAGCGCAATAATAATAAAGACAAATATGCTGAGTAGCCACCCGGGCCAGGCTAAATACAATATTAGTCCGTAACATACACTTACTAATGTAAATACCGATAAAAGGTTCATGTAGCTGGAAATATTTTGGAGTGCATTAACTTGATACCTTTCTGTACGGTAATAATAGTAGTAAATATGAGTTAAAAATATTATGTTAATAATCAAGGCTAGGATGATTATCGTCTGTTTAATCGCCTGGCCTGAAATAAAGAATATAAAATAATAAGCCCCCGTATGAAACAATATAGCGCTGATAGCTATAATAATCCTGGTTGACCAAGGCTTCATTTTTGATATAGCCAACAATGAAAGGATTATCAGTAATATTAATCCGCCCCAGAAATATATTACGCTCGAAGGGTATCTTAATAGTGCTTCATACAATAACCCAAACAATAAAGTTGATAACGTTGGAACTGTTCTTCTCAGCATGAATTTAGAAAGGCAATTGAGTGTTTAATACTTGCCCCTTTAATAGTACATTTTTTCTCTGGGGCTTTAGTTGAGTTATATTGAAATAGTTTATCATGTTTTCGTTTAAATTATCTAATGGTTTTTTCAGCATCTGTCCAAGCAAAGCATCAACTAACGAAGCTGATATGGGTAAATGCTCCAGGTTGGCTTTTTTGATTTCTATATCAACATCACCCTGGTTTATAAACGGCATTGCTATAATAGTGAAATGATATGGGTGATCCCCAAGTAATACTTCACCAAACAATTCAATCCCTTCATGCTCGACAACTGCCTGTACGTTTCTAAAAGATAATTCAGGATTACTATCCAGGGCTTTGCGTATTAGTGCTGTTAACTCTTCTTCACCAATAGATAATTCTGAATCAGGCCTCTGAGCATACATTACCATCTTTTGTGTAATGTCTAATCCGATGGTATTTATTTTATCCGGAGATATTTCGACTATTCTAATTGGTTGGATTGGACGAAAGAACAGATCTGAGAATACCGGTATGTCAACTATTCCCAAATAGGCCACAAAGGACAAAAGTAAGCATATGACAATCACCAGAGATAAAAGTATCCGCCCCAGACAATTATTTGGGACAATACCATTTTTAAAAAAACGACCCCACCAACGCCTCTTGTCTTTTCTTGGTTCTACCTTTTTATCAGTCGGATTATTTTCTATCCGAGCCATACGTTTTTATTTTACGCACTAAAACCAATTATTACCCTCTTGAGTAACTGCTTCTCTATAGTTCCCCTGATCATTCATCTTCCAAATTTGCCTGCTGACTTGCCCGTTTTTTATCTCCAGCCGATTGTACCATATCTCATGGCCTGTTTTTGACCAGTGAGCAGATATACCCTGGTTAACATAATAATGTTGATCAGTGCCATCAGTCCGTATCCAACCTATGTTTCCCCTAAGGGCTTCACTGTCAATAATATCAGTATATAATAATTTTTCACCATCTTGTGAGAGCTCCATTGTCCATTCGGCGTTTCCGCCCGATACCTCTAAAGCTAATATTTCTTTATCTTCAGCACCACGCAAGTCCGTACTGACTATGGATGCAACGTCGTCTAATTGTTTAATAAAATATATCCTCTCTCCCGACTTTGAAAATACCGGTGCTTCTATGTCTCCTTCCTGAATCATAATTGGACTAGTCGGATCTTTTGAATGAAGTACTTCAATAAAGTACAGACCATGGTCCATTGTATACGCAATATGTCTATTGTCTGGTGATATTTCAATGTCTCGAATACCTGAACCAATTTCTTTGATTTGCCTAGTTTCTAAGTTTACGAGGAAACAACGATTCCCGAGGTTAGATCTGGAAGTATCCAAAACTGTGTATACCGCAAATCTTCCATTGGCCGCTACCTCTAGCTCAATTGGTGCCTGTCTAATTCCAATAACGAAGATGTTACTTTTTTCTAGTAAAGAGTACCTCCAGAGCTTATAAAAACCTTCTGTGGCAGTGAAATATATTAGTTCATCATTATCAATTAGCACAGGTAAAAGCTGTTTGTCTTCACCTGGTATCAGCTCATTGACCTGCTCTGCTGTTGTCTCATAAGACATAATTTTCCAAGAATCATTTCTATCGGTAATAAAAGGCCTCTCCCAGTCTGATACAATGTGCGCTTCATCGGAAGGTTTTGTTACTCTGCCTTTAACTTCTCTATCTGCCTGCTGAGTATCAGTTTGCCACCAATAAACCAGACCCCCCAAACATACAAGTGACAACATTAGAATGAATAGACTCTTTTTCATACTTATTAAAACTTTAACCAACTATACTCACTCACCAGACTCTCAATCCTAAGATCGGTCGCTACCGTCTGTTCCTCAGCAGCTAATCTATATTCTATAGCTTTTGCTTCATCTAAGCTATACCCGTCTAAACCGTTCTGGTATTTTAGCGACTCTATCATGCTATCAGTGATGGCAGATAGCTGAGAATATATTTGGGCAATACTTAAATGCAATGATTGATACTCTTTTGGTACAGAGAGATTAAGAACTTTTTGATGAGTCTTATTAAGCACAACCTGTCTTTGCTTATACAAAGCTACTTCATTTTCACCTGTAAAGACATCGTCGCTAATGATAGGATTGTCTGATAAATATTCTGACTGTAGCTCTAGTATCTCAGTCTGATAGTCTTTTTCTGTCGACACATTAACGTTCGCCTGTCTCATATTTGTTGTTACGATACTTGCTGGTTGATCAGCTGAAGACGGCTCCGTGTCATAATTTAATAAGGCTAACACCATCGCCAGTATAAAAGCTATAGCCACTAAGGAAAAAAATATAACTTCTATTTTGCTGCCTACTGCAAATTTTTTCTTTTTTAAATGTATTAATTTACTCATTCATTTTTTCCTCAAAACATTTATCAAAATTATCGTTGCTTTCCCATTTACATTGGCCGTTGATACACCCACATGAAGTGAGACTATAACATTGATAATAGGGCCGAGCCACACAAGGAGAAGAAATTGTTTCTACCAATCCTTTTACTCCACAGACTTCCCCCGAACAGCCACCGGTATTACATTCAGAATTTTCACTGCACTCAGTTACTACCTGACTACCAGATATGGTGAATGTTTCATTATACACTTTTTCGTCCGTGTCAGTAATAAGTATGTGATATATACCAGCCCCTGCTTGTATTGCTTCTTCACGTGAAATTTGCTGATCGCCACAAACATCAGATACTGCTTGATATGTTTTTTGATCCCAAGTAAATACGCCTGATACATTTTGTGATTCACAGGATATGTGGTCTGAACATATGTCATCGGTTTGCTGAATAACCACCTGACCGTCTTCACAATATTGATCTATCCCATACCCAGCCAATCCAGCACAGGAGTGTCGGATATTTAGCACATCTCCCTGACTGTCTGTAATTCGATATGGCAATACATTTGAACAGTAATTCACTTCAATATTGTCTATCGTAAATTCTATTTTTTCTCCAACAGCAAACCTGCTTCGCGTTAGCTTTAGCGTACCAGCGGGCGTTTCATCGTTGGAATTGGTGTTTATGCTTTCATTTACCTCCTCTTTCTGATTAGCACTTTCAGCTACTTCGTCTGTATCAGTACTATTATTAGCTATCAGAAGATATGACACAGCTACCAGCCATACAACAACCATAATACTAAGTATAATGAATAGCGATTTTTTTGATTTCATACTATACCTTAAGAATTTTTATAGTGTTCCTAGACAAAAAGCGGGGTCATCACATGATATGCTTGGCAATGTATCAAATGAACCGTCGCTACTAGTAACACAATCAGTTTCGTTATCATAACTAACCTCTTGGCCGTCTAAATCTCCTGATATATCATCCGCGTTTTCTAAGTTAGTTTTTAATAAATAGTCTTCACCATTCTCACAATAAACATAGCAATTACCCAACACGTCTCCTTCTGATTCATTACAGTCTGACAATCCCGGTGGTATTATCAACTTATTACTAGCAAAAAAGTCATTTAAATACACAAAAAGTTCATCCCAGCTTGGATCACTATCATTCAATGGTACACTACCATTTTCATTTACGTAGAGCTCAACGGCGGATTGCATTGTTCTCAAGTCAGCCTTTCTTGTCATATCTCTGCTTTCGGGACTATTTAGCAATTCCGATTCTTCATCTAAAGCTGCCTGTAATAATTCTTCTGTAATCTCAAGCTGCTCCTCCGTCATTTTACCCTCCCCAAGTGGATTATAGCCACCCTCAATTTCTACCAGGTCACTGTAGGTATCACCGTCAGTGTCAATCTTTGTCTTATTTGTACCATACAAATCTTCTAGGTAATTAGTTAGTCCGTCTCCATCCGTATCTAAATCTTCACCGCCCATTGTATCACCCCATTCTAATTCAAATCCAGGTACGGACAACAGGTTATCATCGGAATTTTCCAATACCAACTTTGGATTATCGACTGCCAGCTCAACCTGGTTTTCCCCAGAAGAATATATAATCACCATTGCATACATAGCTGTTTCATCAGAGTTTGTACTATAAGTAAAGTCTTGCCATTCAGTGTCTGTCATCTCTATATCCTTCGAATTATTACTTGAGAGAGTAAAATCCTCATCATAATATTTAACAAATAGTTGAAACTGATCACCATCAATTTTCTTATACTTACCAGAAAATGTATATGTACTATCCGGGTTCACCTCAACCAACTGCATAATAGCATTACTGCTAGTGGCACTAATGTCATTTACATAACCGGCATAGTGACCCTCATAGACATAATCTTCACGAGAAACCGTTCCGGCTGATCCATCAGCGCCTGGGACACCAGATAAAACATACTGCCAACTATTTATTGTACAAAAATACGGATCTGTCCAGGTACATTCTGACATATTTATGGACTCATCAGTATAGAAAAATGCACTCATCAGATCTGACAACAAATCAATTAAGCTTGTAGCCTGGTCGGGGGCTTCAATACTCACCTCTTCATTTATAGTACTTAATTCCACATTGACTGTGACATTCCCGCTATATTCATCTTGACCCGACATGTCATAATCAATTGTAACCTGACGGGGATAGAAATCTTTTTTACCAACCCATATTGTTCCAGAAAGATTATCTAACTGATCGGCTATACTCTCGGATATCTCATCTGCCGGTTGAATACTAGTTATCGATAATCCTCCTAAAGACATGTCACTAGTCAGGTCAAATAACTCTTCGATATAGGTTCCAAACTCTTCACTGTTAAACTGCAGTTCGTAGCGATAGCATTTTACACCTCCCGCAAACTCATCAGGTAATCTTTTTCCAAAAGAATAAAATCTACTATCCTTTGTTAAATCAAGTATTTTCTGGGTTAGTTCTTCTTGATTAATTTCTTCTGTGGCGCTATTAATGTTATTGTTGACCATTTCATCCAGCCCCAGATCTCCGAAACCGCTAAGTAAATCCGACGTTGCGTCCTCTATACCAGCCTGGTCAAAACTAAACCACGTATCCAGATAATCATCTAATGATATATCAATTAGACTGAGATAATCACTTAAACCGGGTATATCAGGTAGAGAATTAATCTTAATATAATTCACTTGATCTATGGATTTCATTTCTAGTTCAGCGCTGACTGACACGCCTTCCAGATCAAGCGTAACCAATACTTCACCCTGGGTGTTATTTGTAGCCATGTCAGTATCCGCCTGAACGTTAATATCACCGGAAATACTTTCCGAGCTTAAGGTATCAAAGACACTTTCACCAATCTGTCTTACATCAAACGATATATCAATCTCCGTACTAGCTGAGTTTATTTCAGCTATCATGTCCTTACTCAACGAAAGGACCCTGTCGGGGCTTTTCTCAAGCAAGGGTACTGTTACTACGGCGTTTGTAAATGGTACCTGATGACCAACGAGTAAAAAAGCCGCAACAAAAATAACCACGACTATACCAACAACTACTAACGTAATTTTTTTGCTCATAGGAAATTACGATTAAATATTAATGTAAAATGTAAAATGATTAACTTGCCAACCAACTCCAGCTTTGTCAGATCATCTTGCTATACTCGATTCAAGCTTGATAATCAACTAATCTCCATCCTTATTATCAATTTTAAATTCATAATTTTGAATTATACTTTATCCCGCACTAACACTACCCCCACCACCACCTCCACCAGAGAAACCACCCGAAAAACCCGACGTTGAGGAGCCTCCAGCAGATTTTGGTGAGGAGCTAATTGAGCCTCCCATATTAGTATTAAAGCTCGATAGTTGGCGTGTAAAGCTGGCTAGAGCAAATGTTCTCATAGGTGTGGCTGATTGGTACCATTGGGGCTGTTCTTTATAGATGTCTTTAAAACGACTAGCCCATTTTTTCTCTACACCCAGTACTATGGCATAGGGTAAATATTTTTCAAATGTCTCAGGCGTCATGCGTTCAAGCCTAAACCTTTCAGCTTTTGACAGATATAGTTTAAAACCTTTGGTCCACCACTTGGCTTCGGCTCCAATGACTGTGGCTTTTGGCATAATTATTGAAAACATTATTCCAATAATTCCAATAAAGATAAATGGCGGGAAGAGTAAGCCGACTTGCGGACTAATAGGGGTAAGAAAAACCGTTAAGATAACAGCCACCCCAAATATTACAATCGGTAGGGCTATATATCTCTTACGGACATCCTTGGGAGATTCTTGATAGTATCCCTTTTTTACTATTGCTTGATATAGCGAGTCAGTAATATCGGGTATCTTTTTATAAAACTTATTTTTCAGAGAAGAAAGTTTAACTTCCTGCTTGCTTCCAAACAGCCCATCAAACATCAGCCGTTCACACTCACTAAATCCGCTTGGACATTTATTTGTTCTAACTAACTTAAAGTCCTTCTTCCTTATTGCTCTTTTTACCTCCTTGATTATCAGGAAACCGCGCACAGCAAAATCAACAATCATAGGAGTAATATCTTTGAGCTGTACTCTCTCATCCATCATGGCACCCATTTCACTCGGACGGATGTCCTTATACGGTTCATACTGAGCGACAACCGTACCTCTTTGCTTTGGGTCTTGGCCATAAATTTTCCATCTATGATAATATTTGTAGAAAGCAAAAAAGGGCAGTAACCACACCACCACACTAAGAACTCCCAGAATTATTGCCCAAGCCTTATGCCACCATGTTTCAATCATATTAAAGACGTATACACTAGTCTCACCTTTTCTGATGGTTATTTCTTGGGCTTCAGTTTCATAACCAAATTTCTGCACTAAAAAGTTATAGGTTTCTTCTGTATTAGATGGGTCACCTATTTGAAAAGCATAAGGCGTGGTATAGGCTGTTTCTTCTCCATCAATAATTATCTTAGCTCCTTCAAATGACTTTGAGTCAACTGTAGCTTCGATCCTAATAGTGCCGGGGTCTTCAATAATCTTTTTTGGCCAGCTGGCTACTATCGTAAAGCCTTCGTAAGCCTCAATTGACTGACCCCAAAATCCAATTGTCCTATTGTTTGTAAATTCGTAATTGTCAGATTGTTCAGTAGAACCAGAAGGTCCTAAATAAATGGTCTGAGCGTATTCAGATAAATTTCTTACTTCTCGTGGCAGATAAACGGTAGCCGTAACTAAATCGACTCGCACATCTCTATCCTGAGCCAAAACATTCCAGTATAGTTCATCATGTTCTTCAAAAAAACCAATGCCCCCTAGCACCTTATACTCAAATATCCAGGTTTTTTGTTCATCAGTTGCAGAAATGTTTAATAGTGCATGAACAGAGCTATAACCATCTGTGATAACTACGTCTGGAGAAAACAACTCTTGGTTCAACTCATCGTATACCTTAAAATCCACAATATCATCAACACGATCTTTATATACCTCTGTTTCTACCCATGAAAAAGAACCTTCAAAATCGAAAGTCCGAGTTTCCCTTACACTAAAGCTACCATCCTCCTTTACCCTTATCTGTGAATCCCAGCTGGTTATTTCCCATGATTTAGCTTGACCAATACTAGGCCACAAAAAAAACAATCCAACTGCACTAATAAATATTAAGCTTTTTAGTATAGTCTTTTTCATATAATCTGATTTATTCTAACACTTTTCAGCGATTACCGCAAATATTAATATACCCTGACATCACATCGCACACTAGAAAGTGTGCTCTGTTATGGGGTGCTTAAAACAGCGCACCTTCGCCACCGCCATTCGGCGGGGTCCCGCCTTCCTTAATTTTGAAAAATAACGTGGCGGGAAAAAGGTGCGCTGTTTTTATTTAATGAAGTGTTATGATCCCTTTACCCCAACTTATTCAAATAGCTTTGTACTGTCAGAAAAGCTGTTACACCCTGTCCTGTAGAAATCGCTATCTGATTGTAGGGCAGATTTACCACATCCCCGGCAGCAAAAAAGCCGGATAGTTTCGTCTCCATCAGATTGTTTACTTCAACAAAGCCACCTTTGTCTAATACGTTTAAGTCTTTGACCATCTCAGTATTAGGTATAATCCCGACATGAACGAATACACCATTCGTTTCTATTGTCTTTGTTTCGCCCGAGCTGGTGGCTTTGTACTCCACTCCACTAACCACCTGATCACCCAATATTTTAGTTGTTGATGCATTGTAGATTAATTCGACATTATCAAGTGTCTCAAGTTTTTTGATATAAACTTGTTCACCCTGAAACTCCGGATTTTTGTTGATGGCATAAACCTTTTCGGCCAGTCCGGACATCATAAGTATTGATTCAAGTGCGGCATTACCGCCACCTATCGTTGTTACAATCTTATTTTTAAAAAGAGGGCCATCACAAGTAGAGCAATATGACAATCCCTTTTGATAGAGCTCTTCTTCGCCCGGTACTTTTAAGTGTCGTGGACGAACCCCGGTTGCTAGAATAATAGTTTTGGCTTCGTAGCTTTTTCCTTCCTTGGCTTGAACTTTAAAAACGCCTCCTTCTTTAGTAATGTTTTCGACTTCTACGCCAACTTCAGGCTCAACCTTGTTATATTTAAGTTGGTCATTAAATTTCTGTGATAGCTCTATGCCATTAGTTTCATTAAAGCCCGGATAATTACCTACTTCACCAGAATTTGCAACTTCGCCACCTAAATCTTTAGCGATGACCTTAAAGTTTATTTGAGCCCTTGAGGCATAAACTGCTGCTGCGGTTCCGGTAGCAGAGCCACCGATTATAATTAGATCCAACATATTGCTTTCGTTAATTGATTAACCTGCTCATTATAGCAAATAAATCGTTTATTTAAAATATGAAAAGTGGCAATATTGTAACAAAAAAACAGGCCTCAGGTAACTCCTGTAATACAAACAAGCACTTCTCCTTAAATATAGAATATGATAGTGAGTGAATATCCCAGTTATTGATTGAGAAAATGCCTCAACTTACCCACAAGAACTTCTCTTCCATATCCTGATTTATAAAAATGCTCTGAAGCTCGAGCATCCTTTTCATCACGATATGTCTCATAATAGACAAGCTTAAAGTGTCCAAACTTACTGGTATACTTTCCCCCTCTCCCTTGATAATGTTCCTTTACGCGCCTATTAATGTTATTGGTATAACCAATATATTTCTTTTTTGTCTTTGGATTAAATAGTACGTATACATACCACCACATATTTTCACCCTTTTATCTCCCTTGCCATACTTTATGTTCCCGTCAACAGCTGCGGGACCAGGGCTCGAACCTGGATTACCTGATTCAGAGTCAGGCGTCCTACCATTAGACGATCCCGCAGCTGTAAACATGAACCATTTAACCTAAGAATATGAACTGATAAACTATTTATGGGTCTCCGCCTTCTCGGCGGACGCGCCGATGAGGCGCGCTACCATTAGACGATCCCGCAGCTGTAAACATGAACCATTTAACCTAAGAATATGAACTGATAAACTATTTATGGGTCTCCGCCTTCTCGGCGGACGCGCCGATGAGGCGCGCTACCATTAGACGATCCCGAATGGTATACCCAATTTCTTAATTTTAAATTCTAAATTTTGAATTATTTTATCCAACAACTTTTCCACCAAATGTTTCCAAGATGGGATTCATTTCGCTCTTTTTGTCCTCTTCAGACTCATGTGCCTTTTCTTGAACAATAACACTACCAATCCTTATCGAGGTTTTCATTATATATTCTATGGCTTCTTCTATTTTTAAACGTATACTACTTTCATTCAGCTGTTTAGTGTGAAAAGCATAGCTACAGTCTAGCGTCAGTTCGTTCCCTTCTAGTGCTATTGGCCGGGCTAATTGAACCTTGAGTGCTAATGAAGGATTGCCCTGTTGCAAATGACTGATTATTTTATCCCAATTAGATTTTATTTCATCTAAGGTGCTCTTTGTTGCACTGGCTTTAATAGGCTTTGGAGTAATTACTGGCTTGCTCTCTGTTTTTGGTATTGTCGGACTAACCGGTGGTTCCTCATGTGGCTGGCTGTTTTCATCTGCATTGATCCTACCCTCACAAATCTCTACAATGGCCAGCTCTAAAGGAAGCTGAGGAATATTTGAGTATTTAATATCACGCTCCCGATCAAGAATAAGGTTAATCGCATGTGTCAGCCGACTGAGCTCGATTGATTCTGCTTGATCAAGAGCTGATTTTTCCATATCCTTGGTTAGCTCAAGTGAGGAAAAAATATCAAGCCTTCCGTTAACCTTTATCAGTAGTATTTTCCGCAGAAACTCTATCAGCTCTTTGGAAAACTGTACATAATTTACTCCCTCCTGGGACAAAGTATTTAAAAGGTCTAAGGCATCACCTGTCTTACGATCTACCATGCAATCAAACAGCCTAGCTATTGTTTCGATATTTGATCTGGGTAGCACCAGCTCGGCCATTTCTGCAGTAATTCTTTTTTCACCTAGCGTAAATATTTGTCCCAATAAGCTTTCAGCATCGCGCAATGAACCGTCTGATTGATGGGTAATGCCAGCTAACACTTCATCATCAACTTTAACTTTCTCCTTTTCTGTAATAGTCTTTAAACGTTTTATCAGGTCTGCGTGTCCTATTTTTTTGAAATCAAAGCGCTGACATCGTGAGATAATTGTCTCGGGAAACTTGTGAACTTCGGTAGTACAGAGAATGAATATAGCATGACTTGGTGGCTCTTCCAGGGTCTTTAACAAAGCATTGAATGCCGCCAATGACAACATATGCGCTTCGTCGATAATGAATACTTTATATTTCCATCGAGTTGGCGTAAAACGTGCGTTTTCAATTATATTATCTCTGACATTTTCTACCCCTGTATGTGAAGCTGCGTCCATCTCGATCAAGTCAAGAGATTTTGCTTCAGTTACCTCCACGCAGGCATCACAAGTATTACAGGGCTCACTGCTGTCTTTTTTTCGGTTCTGGCAATTTACTGCTTTTGCAAAAAGACGCGCAGTTGTTGTCTTACCAATACCTCGAGGACCGGCAAAAAGATAAGCGTGCGCCATCCTATCGGTTATAATTTCGTTTTCCAGAGTAATCTTAATATGATTTTGCCCAACAAGATCTGAAAATGATTGGGGGCGGTATTTTCTATATATTGTGTTAGACATAAATACACTAATTATCAATTCTCAATTATCAATCAAGTATCAATTTCTTAATTTTCAGTTACGAATCCAAGTTCAAAAAATTGAATACTTGAAAATTCATTGAAAATTGGTCATTGAATAATTGGTAATTGTTACGACTTACTATCATTCTTACTCATAACTTATCTTAGCAACATAACCCTTATAAAGCAAAAGGAGGTTCTAAAACACTCCCCTCGTCCAGAAAGGTGCCCTGTCTCAAACTAACAGCAATAAATAGACAATAATATCAGTTAATTCTACTCAGTATCCACTTTTTCTTCAGGCTTATCGTCCAGTAGGTCGTCATCAGTATCATCTATTATATTTACATTGTCTTCATCAATAACTGTTTTTACTTCTTCACCCTTCTTAATAATGTTCTCTACAGCTGCCCATTTAGTGTCTTTATCTTTAGGTATAAGAATAACGACTTCATCGCCAGATTCTCCTTTGAAATATGTAACGCTTGCCAATAGTACTTTGAAGCTTTTATTTTTTGCCAAAACACGGAACTCACTTGTTTGGTCATCCTTGGTTAGAGTGCCTACAACCCGCAGTCTATCTATTGGTCCAATCTGCTTATAGACAAAGGATCCGTCCGGAGTAATTGTGAGCTTGAGCGTGTCGCCTTCAACTAGCTTCGACTTTGAAGCATAGTTTGCTGGGACTGAGTACTGTTTTCCATCCGGCCCATTCATGTTCTGACCATCAAAGATTCCTTCAATAATCTTACCCTCCGGCCCTTCGCTTACTTTTCCTTCTACTGCTCCGGCTGGTTCATCATCAATGTCTACATCGCTAGTAATACCCATTTCCGAAAGTAAATGCTTAGCCATTTGGATGTTTGTTTGAGCGTTTTCTATGGCTTCTTTTATTTTTTTTAGTTTTGTTGTATCTGACATTTTCTTTGTATTATTTTATTATTTTTTGATTTTTTGGACTAGAATTATTATAGCTTATACCCCCCTAGACGTCAATTTTACTGATATACAATGAATCACGATGTCAATGTTTCTATCAATTTTAGCTACTAAAGAAAGGGCACTGTTGATACTCTCTATCTAATACAACTTATTATACTTTTGGTTCAGAGCCAAAATCACGTACTGCTGAAGCATCTGCCATACCCAAGCGCCCACGTTCTGCTATTTCAGACTCTACTTGCTTTTTATCATGACCATATTTGGTTCGTGAAAGTTCTTTTATTCGTTCCGCTAATTCTCTGTTGCCTGTCATAGGAGGAATAGTAGCAAAGTTAAAGGCTCTCGTTGGTTGATTGTCAACCAATAATTTAATATAAGCATTATACTTCTCTATATTCAGTACATCATAATCATTGAAAACCGGGGCAAATATTTTTGAAACAATTTCTGAATCTTCAACACCTATCTTAAAAGCAACTATGGTTCCGGCATTTCCCAAAACAGCGTCCCGAATCTTAGTATCGTTATTTTCAACCAATTGTCCAATATATTGATGTGCAATGGTTAAATTCAATCGGTATTTTCTAGCTTCAGATAATATTGTGGCGATACTATCAGTAATAAAGTTTTGGAACTCGTCAATATAGAGATAAAAATCAGACCTTTCTTCTTGTGCCACGTCCGCCCTGGATAATGCAGCCATCTGTAACTTTGATACTATTATGAGCCCCAGAAGTGAGCTATTAACCTCTCCCGTCTTACCTTTCGATAGGTTAACAAGTAGTATTTTCTTGTTGTTCATTATTTCTTTGAAATCAAAACCAGAACAGGATTGGCCAATAATATTTCGCATCATTTCATTTTCAACGAAGCGCCCTACCTTGGAGATCAGATATCCCAACATCTCTGATTTATGAAAATCAGTAGTTTTGGCCATTTCTTTTTCCCAAAAACTTCTAACAACCGGATCAGTTACTTTCTTTAATCTTTCTTTTTGGAAAACTGGATCTGTAAACATGCGAGGAATTTCCACTATTGTGCCCGGGTGCTCCAGGTCAGACATCAATGTCAACATAACATTTCTCATATTATGTTCAAACATTGGACCAATCATCTCCGGCGGGAAGAGTTTATAGAAGATTGCAATCATTTCCTGAACCGCAAAATCCTTTTCTTCCGGTGAACTGGCTTCAAGCATATTTAAGCCAACCGGCCGATCCATATCCGATGGATTGAATATAATTACATCGTCAACCCTTTCTTCAGGAATCTGACCTAGTATATCTTCAATTAAATCACCATGTGGATCAACAACACAAACACCTTTGCCATTTTTAATATCTTGAACGGCCAGATTAGTCAGAAAAACTGATTTTCCTGTACCTGACTTACCAATAGTATAAAGGTGGCGACGTCGGTCATCTTCCTTAAGACGTACCAATAAATCCTTACCGCGATAATGACTAACACCCAAGATTATTCCTTCATTTGGTAGCTCGACCGGTGGAGCAGAATGCTTAGCGACAGACCATCGAATATTGGGTGTTTCTGTATTAGATAGAGGTAGGTGAAATATACTGGTAAGCTCTTCGGTGTTTAGTACATACCTATACCTAGACCTGAAGTGACGATATATAAAGTCCCGAATAAATCTTCCTTTTCTTAAAACACGTATACGCCTAAAACTATTGCCTACTTCTTGTGATGAATATTGTGAAAAACTATTAATAATGTTTTCAGTGAACACTTGAGCTCGATCGGAATCACTGGCTGAGACTATAACCCTGATATTTGTTTCAAATCCCAGCTTGCTGACCTTTTCTCCTACGGCTTTTATCTTCTCTTCCTCAACCGGTGACATTCTATACATACGCTCTTTTTCCAACTCTTTTTGGTCACCTTCTTTGCTGGAAACTGCTGAACTTAAAATCCCCCCCATAGCCCCCTCAAGTATGCCCTTTTCTCCCTTGCCTTTGACAACCCGTCGGGAGTATTCTAGAGCCCCTGATTGCCATCTCTTGGGTGCTGGACGAATCAATATTTGAATAGCAGCTCCTTCCGGTTCTTTGATCTGACTCAAGACGTTTGTCAGGGCATTCATAGGGTCTGTTTCCAGTTTCTGATATGTCCTAATGGGAAACATGCTTCGTTTTATTAACTTCAAGTAATTACAACGGATTACACCGCTGGGTGAAAAAATATTGTAGTCCTCTACTTGCTGTACTTCAGCGTCGGGGTATTGTGCCTGAATCTGCTGTTCAACAAATTCCTTATACCTATCGGGTGTTACAAAATAAAATGAAACGTATCCCTGATTAGCCACTATTTCTAACGATATGTGATCCTGCCGACCAAAGATAAGACGTGAGTACCACTTTTGTTGTCTGACTACACCACCAAAATTTGCATAGAGAGCCTCGGACACCCCCATTAATTCTTTTATGCCTCCTTGAGGACGATCACTCTTTTCTTCCAGCTCCATATGTTCTTTTGGTACGGTAACAAGTAATATTGTTCGGCGTAACGCGCTGGGCATTCGTCCACTGTATATAAATATCTTCCTAACTAAAAAAAGGAGTACAATCAGTACTATGACAGCTCCAATAATCAGAAAAATATTAAATAATAAAGATTCTCCCGAGGCAATTCCAAATGTTGTGTCCGTCTCTGTAGCTGCGGGTAATGTTACTAATACACCAATCATAGTTTTATTCTTGGTCTTGGTCTTTTTTAATCAGAATGAGTTTGTCTGTTTTTATTTTGGCCTCTTGTTCTAGGAAGTATTTATTCACACCGGGAATAACGCGTAACCATTTTTTAATAAGTTTAAATATACTATTGACTTTTACGCGGGTGCCAATTAGAAGTATTTCTATTTTACTGGCTGTTTTTTCTCCTTCGTTTTTGAATCGCTTTTTTGATTTATCGTCCATGCGTTGGTATATCTCTTGTAAATCCTCCTCTAGTATATTCTCTACTTGCTGACGCACAGCAGTCTTGCTTGGAGTTACTGGGACTGAAGGAGTGGGTTGTGGGACGGCTGTTGTTGTTTCCTTCGTATCCTGTAAGGAACGATCTTTTTCTTTTTTAGTTACATCTTCTTGCTCAGTTTTTCTCTCAATGTCTCTTTCAACTTCAACACGGCCGGGTTCGGGTTTTAACCTTCCGGTTTCAGATTCTTTGATGGACTGATGCTGTTTTTCAGCATTTAGTTTTTTGTCTTCTTGTGAAAATTGCATACTCGTCTGATTAAATATATCATAAAAAAGGCTTTTTAGCAAGTCTTTCTTTAAACTATGTATTGACAGAAATACCTCTTCATGCTATCCTATTCAGTTCAATTGATCTTTGTTGGCTTGTTACAGAACTCAAAGGTTCTTCATGAATGGAGGAAAACTATGCGGACTTACACGTTCTTTGCTTGGATTGGCCTTCTCTTCGTTCTGACGACACCCGGATGTTTGACCGCAGTTGGCTTCGTACAACTGGATGCGGACCACTATTCTGGACTATTCCAGGGTTCGCCGGCAGCTTACTGCCTGCGCTCTGGTATCGATCACCGCTTCGTTCCAATTGGAACTACGAAGTTGGGAACTCAAGACAACATTACAAGTTGGCAAACCAGCTCGATGGTGAGCTATCTCAAAAAGGTCACCATTGGACTAACTCCTGATGTTCCAATGGGTTTGAGGGTCCTGGAGACAAAGTACAGGATCGACGACAAACGCCATTGGCGCAACACTCGAAGGTGCTCGAAAAACAACATTTCTAGAGAATTCTCAGTTGGAAACCTTGATGATGGAACCCACATCATCGAGGTCATGTTCACTTTCGGGCGGAGCGAGGATGACGCTCCGGAAGACATGGTAATCCACCGCCTACTCATTTTTGTGAGAAAGTGTACGAATCGAGGTCAAATGCTTTCTCGCTAAAGAACATTCAAGGCGCTGTGTGTTATCTAAACACCGGCGCCTTTCTCTTAATCACAAGTACTTGCAAAATATTAATAAATGTGCTACAATATAGATAGAAGGTTAAAATCACTCTTCTTAAAAACACAAAGAAAAAACAAAAAATGAATATTAAAACCGTCAAACACAACGGACTAAGTTGGGTCAATGTTTACAACCCAACTAATGAGGAAATCGAATATTTGCGGAAAACGTATAAATTTCACCCGCTTGATCTGAAAGATTGCACCTCACCTGCCCAACGTCCAAATCTGGATAAATATCCGGATTATATATTTATGATCCTCCTTTTCCCTGTCTTTGATAAAAAAAACAGGGAAGTTATTCCTTCAGAGGTGGATTTTTTTATAGGTCAAGATTATTTAGTTATGGTACACCAAAACAAGCTGGCTCCTATTGTAGATTTATATGAACTCTGCTTGGTAAACGACCACGCTAGAGAAAAATACTTTGGTGACGGAATTGAACAATTACTCTATACTATGCTTAACTCGCTCTTCTTATATTGCTACCCGATGCTTGACCACATAGGTATGGATATTGATCAAATCGAAAAAAAAATATTCGCAGGACAGGAAAAGAAAATGGTTAAAGAGATCTTGATAATCAGACGTAACATCACAAACTTCAGAAAGATCATGCAGACCCATAAAAATGTTCTCAAAAAACTAATCGATACAAGGAACGCTAATAAACATAAGCTTAATGGCCTGAGAATATATTTCGAGGAGCTAATAGAAGACACCAAGGACATTTGGGACACTCTCCAAGGGTTTAAAGAGACAATTGAAACCATCCAGATTACAAACGAGTCTCTAATATCATTCCGCATAAATGATATAGTTAAAACTCTGACTGTTATATCAGTACTGGCACTTCCTATCACCGTAGTCGCGTCAGTCTTTGGAATGAATGCTAAACATATGCCATTCATCGGAAATCCTAACGATTTCTGGATACTGCTCTTGATTTGTGGTTCTTTTGGCGCTGGAATGATATGGTTCTTTAGTCGCAAAGGTATGCTAAAATAACTATATGCCGTATTACATATATATTTTTATATTTATTGTTCTAGCCGGTATTACGGTATGGTTAAATGTAAAAAGACCCAGCTGGCCTTCGGGGATGATCAGATCAAAAACTCCATTATTGAATTTATATGCTCGGGATCTAACCCAGCTGGCACTAGAAGACAAGCTTGATCCTGTCATTGGACGTAAGCATGAAATCCAGCGAGTTATTCAAATTCTTTCGCGTAGGACAAAAAACAACCCGGTATTAATCGGTGAATCAGGGGTAGGAAAAACTGCTATCGTAGAAGAACTAGCCCATGCGGTAGCCACGGGAAATGTTCCTCAGCCCATAGTTAATAAAAGGGTTTTACAGCTGGATTTGTCCGGCTTGGTAGCAGGTACAAAATATCGTGGTGAGTTTGAAAAACGTTTAAAGGGAATACTTGATGAAATCATCTCATCAAAAAGGAACATTATACTTTTCATTGATGAGCTTCATACTTTAGCGGAGGCAGGTGAGGCCACAGGAGCAATAAACGCAGCTGATATTCTCAAGCCGGCCTTAGCTCGCGGTGATCTCCAGGTGGTCGGAGCCTCTACCCATGAAGATTACAATAAATATATTGAACACGACCAAACACTAGAAAGGCGTTTCCAGCCCGTACATGTCGACGAAGCAACCGCCCAACAAACCATCGATATACTAAAAGGCATCCGCTATCGTTACGAACAGCATCATCAAGTTGGCATTACAAACGAAGCGATTGATATTGCGGTAGAATTGGCTAAACATACCATGCCAACCAGAACCTTCCCCGATAAGGCCATAGATATTATTGACGAGGCGGCTGCAAAAGTGCGCCTAGAATCAATTAGCAACCCCGATAAGTACAAGGGAGGGCTTTATCCTCAAGTGACTAAAGAGGATATTCGTAATGTAGTTGCAGAGTGGAAGGACGACTCTGATGCAGTTGATGCCTATAAGCTGAAACTTAAGAATAATGAGCAAGGTGACTGTAAAACTAAGACAGAACACAACCAATCAAAACAGGAATAAATATACAGTACGATGAAAAAAAAGAGCTTGCAATAAGCTCTTTTTTTATTGCTCAAAAACTGATACACTACATGTGTTATGAAACTAGAAATTTACAATACACTTACTCGAAAAAAAGAAGAGTTCAATCCGTTGAATAAAACATCGGTAAGTTATTATGCTTGTGGGCCGACTGTTTATAATTATGCTCATATCGGCAATCTTAGGACTTACATTTTTGAGGATATTTTAAAACGTGTTTTATTATTTAACAATCTTAAAGTAAAGCATGTAATGAATATCACCGATGTTGGACATCTTACATCTGACGCGGATGAAGGCGATGACAAGGTGGAGCTGGGAGCTAAGCGCGAAGGTAAAACAGCTAAAGAGATTGCTGATTATTATACTAATGAGTTTAAAAAGAATTTAAAAGATCTCAATATACTGCCCCCCGATCTCTGGCCAAAAGCCTCAGAGCACATCAAAGAACAAATTGACTTAGTTACAAAGTTAGAGAAAAATGGCTACACCTACAAAACGTCCGATGGCATATACTTCGACAGTTCGAAATTCAAAGGCTATGAGATTTTAGCAAAACTGGATATCCAAGGACTCAAAGAAGGCGCACGGGTCCAGGAAAACAAAGAGAAGAAAAATATTACTGATTTTGCTCTCTGGAAGTTTTCACCAAAAGGTAAGAAAAGGCAGATGGAATGGGATTCACCCTGGGGTATCGGCTTCCCCGGATGGCATATAGAGTGTTCAGCTATGAGCATGAAACATCTGGGTAATACAATCGATATCCACGCTGGAGGCATAGACCACCTTCCCGTGCACCATACAAATGAAATTGCTCAATCAGAAGCAGCTACCGGTCAGCAATTTGTTAGGTTTTGGGTGCATGGTGAATTTTTACTTATCCGTGATGACCGTATGAGTAAATCAAAAGAAAATTTCATTACACTGGATACGTTGAAAGAAAAAAAGTATAGTCCGTTGGCATTCCGCTATATGCTGCTTATGGCTCACTACCGATCAAGAATTAACTTTTCCTGGAAAGCCTTAACCGCAGCACAGGTTGCTCTGGATAAACTCCGTGAACGTGTATATAGACTTGGTCCGGCTAAAGGTAGCTGTCCACAGTATGAAAAACGCTTTATCGAAGCTATCAATGATGATCTAAATACTCCACAGGCCCTAGCTATCGTTTGGGATCTAATCAAATCAAAAGAACCAGCCCCTGCAATACAAGGTACACTACAAAAATTCGATCAGGTATTGGGGTTGGGCCTTAGAACATCAAAAAAAGATCAAGCAGTACCAAAAAACGTACAAGAAATTATCAAGCAACGTGAACAAGCCCGCCAAAATAAGGATTGGGCTTTGGCAGACAAATTGAGAGGAGAACTTGAAAAACTAAACTATAAAGTGGAAGATTCTAAAAAAGATACAATTATTAAAAAGTATTAATAACTTTTTTTATGAACGAAACACCACGAGAACAACCAGTCCCATCAGAATCTATGGAAAGTGAATCTATAGGAGCTGAGAAAGTCACCTCACTTGAAGAGCTTTATGACCTTATCAGATCCAAAGGGGAAATAGCTGGTTCAAAAAAATTATATACGGCTGATCAGATTATTCAAAAAATTGAGCTTGTACGCACTAGGCAAAGAGCAATAAATACTATTCCAAGAACATACGGAATACGTGATGCAGTAGAACGACTACTACTGACAGATAAAGTATATCTTGATCATTCAACAGACACTGAGAGATAGTAACTCAACAAAAAAGACCTCGCCTCTGAGTGTCTTTTTGTATTAACCTTTTAACTAATAGGTTAATTACTTATAGTCCTACAATCAACTATCCTTTAAACATCATATTTGAATTTCTTATCGTTAGAACCTTTAAACATTATCATTAATATAATCGGCACAACGATCCATAAGAAACGACCCAGCTCACTGGTAAAAATAGTCTGAGTCAACGGTGAAAGCGACTCACTCGAAGTATCCGGTAGAAATGACAATGTAATACTTATCAATAAACCAACATGAAGGATGCTAAAAATCATTATCTGCCAGAAATTCCCTCTTTTTTCAGAGTTTGAGGCAATTGTCTGAAGCAGAGCTGAACGAGATAACAGGAAAAACAAGAGAATAAACACTCCCAAGAACAATGAGATTCTCACTACAAAGAATTGATTTACACCAACTTCAGTAGTGGACATATCACCAATATATGGAGCTGTATTTACAACCGCTAAAGCCATATAAATACTTACCAAGATCACCAGAATCCGATCACGTCCCAGTGAAATCCCATATAGGAAAGAAGCAATAACAAAGAAAAGGATAATAAAAAGGTCCCAGGTTGGTTGCGACCAGTCGATATTTGCGATAAACGAGTTCTCAATACCCGCTGTAGCAGCTAAAAACATTGTTTATTTTGTTATTTGACTACTTTTAACTAATCATGTTTATTATAGCACAAAAACAAAAAAGGAGCAAATGACCATAGTCCTCTATTTATAGATAAGTGTTTGATTATTTGTTTATTGTCTTAGCACGTTCGATGCCAAGCTTCTCCAACTGAGAGGGTGATAATACTTCCTCAGTAGTCGTGCCTAAGACCTCGCCCTCCTCCATATTGGGCTCCTGCTTACTATTGATAGAGTTGCGGTTTGCTTCAATCCCCTGCTGTTCCAAAACTGATGGAGATGTCGGGGGTCCCGTTGTCTCTCCCATAACTATTCCAGTATTTGTGTTTGTTGGCTCAACAGCAAATGGCACAATATTTCGTTTAGCTCTAACTCCAAAAACCTGGGCTGACTGAGTATTGGTATCTTGTATGTCATTGGAATAGTTTCCTAAAAAGACTAATCCGACAACCCAAGCCATAAATACAACACCAAGCCAGTGAACCTGACCGTGATAAGGAAACTTCTTCCAGCGTTGATACCAGTTCTGTTGCTTAGTTTTAGCTGTTGATTTAGCCATCAATACATTATAGATAGATTATTCAATATTTGTCAAGGGCTGAGGTTAACATAGTTCAACATTTCGTTAAATGTTGAAATAAATCATTTCCACCTATTGAAAATTGTTTATTATTCTCCTTCGTCCGCTAATTCTTCCAATATCTTCTTTATCTTTTTTGAGGGCTTAGAAGGAACTTTTACCTTCACGGTTACCAGCTGATCGCCTCGTCCCCCAGCCTTCAAATGCGGAATTCCCCTGTCACGTATTTTAAACACCTTACCCGAAGGAGTACCGGAGGGTATTTTTAGTTTGACACTGCCATCTAAAGTATTAATATCAGCTTTTCCGCCTAACACAGCCACGCTATAGGGTATTTCAATATCTAGGATTATATCATCGCCCTCTCGTTTAAACTCAGGATCTTCTTTTACTTTTACTCGTATATATAAATCTCCAGCTGAACCACCCTGACTGCCCGCTTCTCCACGGCCCATTATACGTATTGTCTGACCATCGGCAATTCCGGCCGGTATTTTCACATCCAAATCATCATAATCCTTAACGGTGCCCTGACCCTTACACTTTTTACACTTTTGACTGACTTTCTTTCCTTCACCGTTACAATCAGAGCAAACTCCCATCGTTCTCATCTGACCTAAAATCGTATTCTGTATTCGCTGGACTTGTCCTGTGCCACTACAGGCTGAACATGTTTCTATCTTTGTACCAGGCTCTGCTCCATTTCCTGAACAGCTGGGACACTTAATGGTTTTATACAAATTCATTGGTTTTGTGACACCAAAGACCGCTTCACGGAACTCTAGGGGTAATTCGACCTGAACATCATTACCGTGCTGACCGCGTTGGCTTCGGCGTCGCCCCATGCCAAACAAATCTCCAACCATATCTCCTAAATCACCAAAACCCATATCCTCATAATTTATATTAGTGCGAAAACCGTTTGAACCACCAGTTTGCCGAGCAAAGTCCTGCCAGTTAATGCCTTGTGAACCATCAAAGTTCTGACCAAACTGATCATATTGAGCTCGCTTATCCTTATTGGACAACACCTGATAGGCTTCATTGATCTCTTTGAATTTTGCCTCATCGCCACCTTTTTTATCCGGGTGATGCTGATGAGCCAACTTTCTAAAGGCAGATTTAAGCTCCGCATCCGATACGTCACGAGAAACCCCTAATATTTCATAATAATCTTTTGACATCTTTCAATTCAATTTTATTATCTCAGTCTTTTTGACTTCATCTTCAATCTTGAAAAACTTTGTCATCTTCAATATTCCAAACATTATTATGGCAAATAGTCGTGTAACCCAACCATATAAAAACCCTAGTATCTGTAGTGCAAAGTATAACGTCAAAGCCAGTATAGGTGGAATAACATACTTGAATGGCGCAAAAATACCTTCCAGCTGATAATTTAGAGCTTCTTCCACTACACTACCAACCGGATCTGTGCCCTCAGCTTCGATATCCAATGAGTCTAGCATTTTATCACGCGCTTCGGCTAATTGCGTGATAACTAATTCATGTTGTATCTGCTGATAAAACTCAGTAATATATTCCGGGTCTTTCTTTACCTGTTGCTCAAAATCGGGAGGTAGTAATCCCTGCAGGTCTTCTATTGAAACACCCTCCGCATCACCAACCAGATCTGACACGTTCACTCCAAAAAAGGCTTCACTACGATAATCATTATTTTCAGCTGCACCAGCTACTTCAACCTTAGTGGCAAATAATAGTAACATAAATTCATCCAGAGACATATTCGGATCATAGCCGGGCACTTGGATAGTTAATGCTTGGTTAACACCATTTGAGGCAACACGAGATAGGACATCTATGGGATCCATGTCTTCCGTACCTCTGGCTACAGCAGTACCATAAAAACTGATTGATATGGTTAAAAGTATTGAGCTTATAGCTAGGCCCAAACCATATCTCATGTATTTGTTAATCGACACTTTCAGCCTCTCATTTCTTTCTTCCTGAACTTTTAGCGAAAACTGCATTAAACCAATCGCAAATAGTACCGCACCAATCATCGTATAAACATTAAAGCCTAAAACGACTAACATGGTAAACGGTAATATATAGCTCAGAGCTTGGGATATCCTAAACTTGGGCTCCAACGCGGCTAATACTCCATAGCTGGCAATTCCCAAAAACAAAAAGAGTAAACTGGCTATAAAGCTCCACAAAGTACCAAAATTCGGTAAGGCCAGCTCAAACTGAAGCTGTTGAAATGACTGATTCAAAAATATCCAGCCTATAATCAATGTTACAACGGGCAGTACAGCTAAACTACTAAGCTTGATGATCTCTTTTTGTTTCATAGATGTTTGAAAAATGAATTATTCCTAGGCAGTTTTAAAGCCGATTGGATCCGGTGCTTTGGCTTCTTCAATCTTACCATGCTGGTTCTCATATTTCTTGAGATTGTCCTGTAGGGCTGTGATAATGCGCTTCATGTGTCCGGGTGAAGTGATAATCCTAGCACCGACGATGCCGGCCCCTTGATGGGGATAGATGTTCATAAAGTCCAAGGTGAATTCCTCTTTGGAATGAACAATAGACATGGCATTCGCGTAAGTGCCTTTCATTACATCATCAGATACCTTGATCTGAATCTGCTTACCCTGCTGATTTGGGTTTGGTTGTGGTTGGTTTTGCATAAAATTAGGTAAAATATTTAATATTTAATATTCTCCAAAATATTATTGAATTATAAACCATGAAAGCTACCGAAAAAATAATAAGGGCTAAATAAAGATAATGTGGTAATCTCTCAAAAGCTAGAAAAAATAAATTACTTGAAAATATAATAGATAATATAATAAACACTATTTTAAAATATCGTTTTATTTGCACTTCCGCATCTATGTTTATATCTAAACAGTATAAATGTTTATCTATCCAATACAATGCTTGCTGACTGGTGCTACAACTCATGTTATCAAACCGTGTAATCGAAGAATGGACTACAGGATTCTCTGACATAGATACTTTATTATTGTTTACCTTGTCATAAATATCTATATTTGGAATAGTAAGATAGTTTATTTCTCTATCATGAAAATGAGGTAGGATAATAATCTTAATTAATCTGTCTTTGTAATTAAGAATCGCTGTGTATGCTTTGTCCAATTTAAATATTATGAAAGCACCACCTAGAGCCAATAACGCTCCGCTAGTTTGAGCTATTGCACTTAATGCATAATACCAATTTTGGTTATCCATCATTATGAATTAATCTCAATCACCCCACCTTTGCCATCACCTAGACTTCTTTCTCTTACTGGAATAGAGAATAAACAGTGTTCACAAATAATTTCATGCTTACCGTGGTTATAATTCTTACCACTGGTATTCTTCTCACAATTTGGACATTGTAATTTACTATTCATGGTGTTTTGTTCATTTATTATTTATTAGCTTAATTATCTTTCTACCCAAGCTGTCATGCCGAATTTAGTTCGGCATCTCCATTAACCACTTTAGCTTTGGAGACCCTGAAATAAATTCAGGGTGACAATTTGGGTGGAGGTTCACTGCTACTCAGGCGGACAAGCACTTATCCGCCAATGTTTTTAGATATCTAATTAGCACTTTTTATTATACCCCTCTACACAAGGTCGAGGAATATCTTAATTATTTCTCGACTGAACCCCCACTCTTTCGTAAAAGGGCAGGGGGTGAATGGAGAGATATCATCCTCCACTTCCCCTCCAACCAGCCCCCCCAAAACTGTCATGCCGGACTTGATCCGGCATCTCAAGAGCCACGGTCATACAATTGGAGACACCGGATCGCCGTCCGGTGTGACAGTATAGAGAGACGTTAATCGCCTTATGCAATATCATCATACCAGTCTTTGGCTAAATCTTCGAGCTTCGAGTTCTGCTTTTGAATTAGCTCTATCTTCCATTTATTACGCCAGCGCTTTAACTTCTTCTCCCTAGAAATCGCTGTTGCAACATCATCCGTTTCTTCAAAGTAGAGTAAATACTTTAAATTATATCGTTTACTAAACCCTTTGTTCATTCCTGTCTTGTGCTGATACACCCTACTTAGTAAGTCATTTGTAATACCAATGTACAGCGTCGTAACTAACCGATTGCTCACTATGTAAACATAATACGTTTTACCTGACATAACAGCTCCAAAATCACTCCCTGCTGTCATTTTTTATGACTATCCTCGCCTGCCAATTCTTTATTATTGACAATCAACTTCTATAATTGTAACATGAATCTTGTCATAGAACCTCCTATGATGCACGGAGAGACAAGGATAACTGATGAGTCAAGCGTGGTGGTTACATTGGGAATTAGCTCTTTGGCAAGCGGACTTTTTCCTATCTTGGGTGTTTCCTGGCACCCCTCGTAACACCTAGCTCTATGACCTTCTGTGACTCCCGTTTCTCCACTTCGGCTCGGTTAGACTCTGTCTGGCCGGGCCTTTTTCTATCCTGAACCATCCTGCAACTTTACAAAATAGCGTTATTTATATAAAATGTACATACCACGTTCGAGGAGAAACAGTTCGGTAGCTGATACGTACGATGGATGCCGTTACTCGTGTAGATGGGCTTCCCGGCCTGCAAAGGTACTAATCCGTCTATCTAGTGATGGGGCCCCATTCATGCCAGTAGTTTCAGTTTACCCATGCCTGTTTCTCCGACCCGGTAGGACAACAGTTCTACCGGGATTTTATCTCTCTTTACAAAATATCTATTATCGTTTGATATGTGGATGCATACCACCCGTATACTGGAGGAATCTAGAATAGCGACCGACTATGACTGCGGATGCTGTTGGTCGCGAATCCTTCCTTTTCCCCAACTGCTCCGGCAGACTCCTCGGGGATAACGCAAGGGCTTGTGGCACGAGATTACTTCAGCGTTCCTGTCACTTTTTGTCGGTACGCCGGGACCTCTATTCCTCCGCTAGCCCGGTTAGGCATTTGTCTGGCCAGGTTCTTTTTTTATTAATTTGACAAATAATATCTAATATTTTATTATATTTAGGACGTTCTGTCGCCCCGCTGGAGAGACTGGAGCTATGGGCTTTGCAGAGCTTTAGCTATTACTGGGGAACAAAGATAAAAAGGGGGATCGGAGTTTCCTGGGGTTGGGGCGTCTTAGGCGCTCTTTAATAGCCATCGGCTCTGCATCTGTTCATCAGCTTCCCGTTTCTCCGCACTCGCCCCTCACCCATATGCATTCATGTATCATGGGTGGGGGGGTTCTTTTTTTATTCACTTTACACAGTTATTATATTCAACTATTATATACTTGTCCTTCCTCAGGACAAGGAGGAATGGGGTGACCAGATAGGCTAGCTGCTGGGTCACTAGTTACCGCGAAGACTCGTTCGGTCCCCAGCTAACGTTTCTTCGTTGGAGTACGCCACGGCTCTACGTAGCTATTGATCCTATCGACCTTGCTGTGATCCCTGATTCTCCGTTTCGCTAGCCCGGTTGGACCTTGTCTGACCGGGCCTTTTTTCAATCTCTCCAGTCAACAAATCAACTAATCATCCAATTAACCAATTATTTACTATCCTCTACTTCGCCTTCAACCGGACCTTCGTCTTTTCCGCCCGTGGCGGATCCTGGAGGCGGTGTCTGTTGTCCTGGCTGTCCCGGCTGACCATACATTGCCTGACCTATTTTTTGAGCCGCTTGGCTTAGTTCTTCGGTGGCTTTCTTGATGGCTTCTAAGTCATCATTGTCTTTAACCTTTTTAAGGGCTTCTATCTTGGATTCAATGTCTTTTTTGTCATCATCTTTTACTTTATCTTTAGCTTCACGTACAGCTTTCTCGGCAGTGTAAACTAAAGTGTCAGCCATATTTCGAGCTTCGATTAGTTCTTTCTTCTTTTTATCCTCTCCCGCATGGGCCTCAGCGTCTTTCTTCATTTTCTCTACTTCGTCTTTGGATAGACCCGTTGAAGCTTGGATTGTTATATGTTGAGATTTGTTAGTAGCCTTATCTTTGGCTGTGACCTTGAGAATACCGTTGGCATCTATATCAAACGTAACCTCAACCTGTGGAACCCCCCTAGGAGCCGGTGGAATCCCATCAAGGATAAATCGACCCAGAGTTTTATTGTCCTGAGCCATGTCTCTCTCCCCCTGAAGAACGTGTATTTCTACTGTTGACTGATTATCGGCTGCGGTTGAGAACACCTGGCTTTTTGAGGTTGGGATTGTTGTATTACGATCAATCAATGGAGTACGAACACCGCCCAATGTTTCCAGACCAAATGTCAATGGCGTTACATCCAGCAAGAGGACATCTTTTACATCGCCTTGAAGCACTCCAGCTTGGACAGCAGCACCAATTGCCACTACTTCATCAGGATTAACACCTAAGTGGGGCCTCTTCCCAAAGAATTTTTCCACAGTTGCCTGAACCAAAGGCATACGTGTTTGTCCGCCAACCAATATAACCTCTTCGATATCTTCTGTTTTTAGTTTGGCGTCATCTAGCGCTTTTTTAACCGGCTCCAACGTAGCTTCAACCAAATCACCAACCAGCTCCTCCAGCTTTGCCCGAGTCATCTTGAGAACCAAGTGCTTCGGCCCAGATGAGTCTTGAGTAATAAACGGTTGGTTAATTTCAGTCTCTGAAGAGGTTGATAGTTCAATTTTTGCCTTTTCCGCAGCTTCCTTCAGTCGTTGCAGTGCTAGAACATCATTTGATAGATCAACCCCTTGGTCTTTTTTGTACTCTTCAATAATCCAATCAATAATCTTTTTATCAAAATCATCACCGCCCAAATGAGTGTCGCCATTGGTTGATTTAACTTCAACAGTGTCAGCCGATACATCTAAAATCGATATATCAAACGTACCACCTCCTAAATCATAAACGGCGATCTGTTCACCCTTTTTCTTTTCAAACCCATAGGCTAAAGCAGCGGCCGTTGGTTCATTGATAATTCGCATAACGTTTAAACCGGCAATTTTACCTGCATCCTTAGTAGCCTGTCGTTGAGAATCATCAAAGTATGCTGGAACTGTTATAACCGCGTCTGTGATTGTCTCACCAAGCTTTTCTTCTGCATCGGCCTTTAGCTTCTGTAAAATCATAGCTGAAATCTCCTGTGGCGTGTGGTCTTTATCATTCATTGCTACCGCTATACCCTCACCTGACTTTTTTATTTTATAGGGTAGGGTTTTTGTATCATCCTGAACCTGTTCATCTTCATGACGACGGCCTATCAATCGTTTGATAGAGAATATTGTATTCTCGGGATTAGTAACGGCTTGCCTCTTGGCTGTAGTGCCAACCAGTCGTTCACCATTCTTGGAAATTGCTACCACTGAGGGAGTGGTTCTAGCTCCTTCCTTGTTTTCTAATACTTTAGGCTTTCCCCCCTCGATTACCGCCATGGCGGAGTTAGTCGTACCTAAGTCAATTCCTAAAATCTTCGACATTTTTTTATCTCCTTTTATAATTATTATTTACCAAATTAACTATTCAACTAATTAACTATCTTAACCATCCCATTCCCCGCCTCAAGTCATAGTTAAGACGGGTATATCGAACGACTATTTCTTACCCTTTGATGATTTTACTTGGACCTTAATCGTTTTTGGCATAACACGCTCTTCTTTTGGAACCATAATCTTTAATACTCCGTTATCAAAAATTGCCTTAGCATTATCACCTTTTACCGCAGTAGGTAGAGCAATTGCTCGATGAAAAGAGCCACTGCGAATCTCTTTGCGATAATACTCTTTGTCGTCAACCTCGCTCTTTTTTTCAGATCTTCCTTCAATTGTCAGCACGTCATTCTCAATAGAAATGTTAACGTCTTCCGGTTTTATTCCTGCTAGAGTTGTTTCAACCACTACCGCTTCCTTGGTTTGATAGACATCAATGGCCGGAACAAAGCTGTGTTTTTCAGTAGGCATAAATTCTTCCATCATTCTGTCCATGTCTTCCCAAGGTTGCATGGATGGTTGCCATTTAATCATTCTCATTGTTTTATTCTCCTCGTTAATTATTAATTTTGAATTCTGAATTATTTGGCTACTTTAACTCGAGCCGGCTGAATCACTTTGCCATTTAGAACAAATCCTAATTTTAACTCTTCAATAATTGTTCCTGATGGCTTATCGCTGGCAATTTGCTCGATAGCCTCATGAAGCTCAGGATTAAACTTTTCGCCTACAGTTTCTATTTCCTTTATTCCTCGAAAAGCCAATAGTTTGTCCAGGTTTGAGCTAATATGTCTAATGCCTTCAACCCAATCCTGCCCCTTCAGGTCCTCGGGTATATGCTTAAAAGCTTGCTTGAAATTATCTACTAACGGAAGTAGCTCTCTGATAATTTCTTCATTTGCAAACTGCACAAACTCCATCTGCCTTTTCTGAACATCTTTTTCCAAATTGGCATAATCAGCCTTAGCTCTTTTCCATCCGTCTAAGTATTCCTCAGCCTTTTTCTTTAATTCATCCAATTCACTTATAGGTTTTTCTGGGGTTCTTTTATCAGGTTCATTTTTTGGTGTATTCTTGTCACACATAAAATTATTTACTTATTAATTGACGAGCATATTCAAGTAAAGCGCGATTTCTTTCATAAGGCATGCGTACAGGGCCCAGTATCCCAAATGTCCCACAGCGGGATCCACCTAGATCATACTTTGTCACTAAGGCTCCACAATTCACTCCAAAGGGGTTATTACTACCCACCATTATCTCGATATCAGAGCCAATTTTGGGAAATAGTTCCTCCATCACATCATCCAGATGATCTATGATCTCTGAAAAATTGTGTACCAAGTCAATAGTCTCAAACTCGGGCTGACGAAAAAGATTGGAAATGCCCGTATAATACAAGTCTCTAGGTGCAAATCCCACAATAACAGCGCCTGAAGACATGTCAGCAACCTCTTTGGCTATCTCTCGAATCAATGAGTTGTTGTCTCCTTTGTGTTTTTGATTAACCCTAGTCAGCTTACTTTGTTCAATCTTAGGTAATCCCCTTTTATTGAGAAACTTGTCGACATAGTATTGATAAGCCCTAGTGGTGGGTATGCGTCCGGCTGAGGTGTGAGGCTGTTCAATCATGCCCAATACTTCCAGTTTGACCATTTCATTTCTGACCGTGGCTGAACTAACACCTTTTAAGTGCTTTTCCACAATAACATTTGACCCGACCGGTCGGGACGTTTTTATATGTTCATTGATAATCGCTAGTAATAATGCTTTTTCTCTCTCTGTTATAGTCATATCAGACGATTAGACTTATTAGCACTCTTAATATTTGAGTGCTAATTTCATGATACTATGTAAAAAAAATGGTGTCAACACTCAAAGATGAACCCATTTAACCCGCAAAATAATTAATATTGGCTACAGTTTTTTATATGGTTATTTCTGCTTATTATTGCCCTTTTTCCTCTGCTTAGTAGTCCGATCTAATATTTCTCTATAATATTTTTCAATCTCTTTGGTTACCTTGGGCCAAGAATAGTTCAGGGCTTTTATTCTGCCGTTCTTTGCCATCGCCTGACGAACTCTTTTTTGTTTTAGCAGTTCGATGATTTTCTCAGCAATTTTCAGAGGGCGCTCTTTGGGAATCAGGAAGCCTTCACTTCCATCCTCCACAACTGTGTTATAACCATGTATGTCAGAAGCAACAATCGGTACTCCGGAAGCCATGGCTTCTAGCAGAACAATGCCAAAGCTTTCCCCTTGGGTAGCTGGTGAAATAAAGATATCAGCCGTAGTAAAATATCTCGGCAATATTTCACCCGGAACAAAACCTGTAAATATTACCTTGTCTTTAATTTCATCGATAACATACGAACGATAATATTCCTGTAACGCGCCTCCACCAACTATGATTAATCGTGTTTTTGGGATTGTAGCAATTATAATGGGCATTGCCTGTAATAAGTATTTTAATCCTTTTCTCGGGTCCAAGCGACCGACAAACAGTAAATTATTATAATCATCATCATATTCCTCTATCGGATCATGTGTAGGACTAAAACGCTCTGTATCAACACCATTAGGTATAATCCTGTATTGACCTGGGAAATATTTACTAGTAAATTCTTTGGCCACAACAGAGACTGCGATTCTACCTGACAGCCCATCAAAATATTTCATTAGTGGTCCTCGAAATAGTTCTAATCCCCTTGATGCCTCTTTGAATGTATGAAACGTGCCTACTTTAGGCGCCTGTAATACCTGATTGGCCACTAATGGCAAAACAGGATCAATGGGAGAATGTATATGGATAATGTCAAACTGCTTTTCTTTTTCTATGGCTCGTAGCTGTTCAGGTAACTTAGTGCCGATTGTAACATTACAGAAAGCTCCATTACTAGGTAGCGTCAAATCAAAACCAACACGCCTCACCATATGATTATCGTATTTTTTATCATTCTTATTAAAATTGGCCGTGATGATTGTTACTTCATGATCCAGCTTTTCCAACTCTAAAGCTGTGTGATGTACATGCTCTGATACTCCACCATGAATAGGAAAATAAGCCTGTGAAACAATTGCTACCTTCATATAAGTAAATAAAAAAACCAGTTGCTTATAATACTACAAGATTAACCAGTTTTAGTAAACTTAACTTTAGTTATCCACAGGCCCACCCTTGACACAGTATAGTTATGGGTATATACTCATAACAGGTACTAATTATTAAGACAAGGAGATATTAAAATGCCTAGATTAGATGGAACAGGCCCCCAAGGACAAGGCGCTGGTACCGGCAGAGGTATGGGCCCTTGTGCCGGCCCTCCGACAGGACTGGGCGCTGGCACTGGCTGGCGACAAGGTGTCCGATCCGGTTATGGCTTTGGTAGGGGCTACGGTCGTTGCCAGGTCTGGCGACAAGCTGGTCCTGCCTCACCTGCTCAAACTTCAATGAGCGCAAAAGAGGAGTCAGACTGGCTCAAAGAGGAATCTCAAACGCTTGAACAAGAGCTAAAAGAGATCAAGCAAAGGCTGACCGAAATCAAGGGTCGCAAGTAACCCACCCACCCCCCACCCTTCCTGATTATGTAACGTTCTAATAAGGAAGGGTGGGGGGTGGTCCCTTCTTTAAATTAAACTCATATTGACCTATAATAATTCTGTGATAAATAATCGTATAATAAAAGTTTTGCTATTTATAACTGTTCCAATTATCAGTGTTTTTTTATTACTTCCTCTATATGGACATGCTCAAACAGAAAATACAGATGATATTTTTGAGGCTAAGGTTGTTGGGATTATAGAAGAAAAAGTATTAGTACGTGAAGATGGATCAGAAAATATTCAACAAAACCTAAAGCTCCTAGGCCTGACTGAACGTTGGCAGGGTAAAGAATTTAATTTTAATGGCATTGGTGAGCTTGATGTAATAAATTCAAATGTATATAAGGTAGGAGATCACGTATTGGTAAATCATTTAGAAAATTCGGACGGGCAAAGCGTCTATTACATCGTTGACTATATTCGTCGCAGTAATCTCTATCTTTTAGCGCTTGTATTTGCCATTATTGTTATAGCTATTGGTAAGTGGAAAGGACTAAAAGCCCTGATCAGTCTCATTGGCAGCTTCACAATCATCATGGGGTTTATCATCCCAAATATTCTAAATGGCCACAGCCCTCTGATAATAGGATTAATAGGTACGCTAGCAATATTGGTATTTGTTATCTATATCACTGAAGGTTTTAATCTAAAATCACACATTTCTGTTTTAAGTATTTTTATCTGCTTGTTTTTTACATATATATTATCCATAATTTTCACATCCGTAACACACTTAACTGGCATGGCGCAAGAGGAAATAATGTATCTTGTAGGAATTGGACATGGCACAATAAATTTCAAGGGCCTACTACTTACTGCTATAATCATCGGTACTCTAGGCGTTTTGGACGATGTGGTTATCAGTCAGGTCACATCAGCTAGACAGATTATTAAAGCCAACCCTAGCTTATCCAGAGGTAAGGTGTTTTCTATGACTTTTGAAGTAGGAAAAAGTCATTTAGCCTCCATGGTAAATACGCTTTTTCTGGCCTACGCCGGAGCATCCCTACCGCTTTTAATACTCTTTAGCTTAAATCAGCCCCCCTTCCTGTCCTTTAGTCAGGTAATAAATAACGAGTTAATAGCCACTGAAATTGTTCGGACCATGGTCGGTAGTATTGGTATCGCCCTAGCGGTACCCATATCTACGTTTCTAGCCGCATACTTTTATTCTAAAAAACATGCTACCGAATCAGTCAGAATCAATAATTAAGCCACCTAATTCAACCAAGATCAAAGCTGGCCTAGTCGTTCTCCAGCCTGGCCAAGATGTAGGTGAACATATAACAACAAACCGTGAAGAAATTATTGTTGTACTTGAGGGCACCGCTACTGCTGTAATAAAAGATGAAGCTAAAATATTGGAAGAAAAGGATTGTTGCTATATACCAAATAATACTGTTCATAATATAAAAAACCAAGCCAATACAATTTTAAAATATTATTATATAGTATCACTACACTAACATGGTCAGACCTCACAAATTACGCCACATACATTTTCAGCCCGGGGTAACTTATTTTAAACCCCAAGGCGTTCCCATGAGACAGCTGGAAGAAGTCTGTTTGTCTCTTGATGAATCCGAGGCTATGCGCCTAAAGCATCTGGAAGAACTAGATCAGACTGAAAGTGCAAAAAAAATGAAGATCTCACAAAGCACCTATCAGAGAGTGCTGGTCTCAGCTAATAAAAAAATCGCTGATGCTCTTATCAATGGCAAAGCGATTAAGATTGAGGGTGGCAATATTCAATTTCCCAAAGGTCAGGGTGGTAAAATGAGACGAATGAAACGCTTTCGCAGATAGTACAATAAATATCATAAATTAGATCCGGAGTCTCTAGAAAGACTGTAGCTTTTGAGATGCCGAAACGAGTACGGCATGACAGATTCGGTGGAGCTAAAAGAAAAGTGGCCAAAGGTAATACTAAAAAAAGAAACCGCCTATTTTTTTTAAAGGCGGTCCTAATACCAATGTACATCTAGCAGGGGCGGGTTAATAATGTAGCCCTAAAAACGCGGATAATCACAGGGAGCCCAACAAAGCCCCTAAAACCTTCCGCCACCCAGCGGATTGTTAGGTTACGATCACTCTTTCTGACAACCTTGGCATAGGCGCCTCGCCGAAGAATAAAATCTCCTCTACAGATGTACCTGATGCCCATATCTGTCATCTCTTCAATCGAACCTGCGTCAATGCTGTCTCGTAGCCACCTCAAACTTCTAATCGACATATAGGCCATCTTCCTGCCCTCCTCCCGAAATTGGTTTACAAATGAACCATGATAACCTTAGTATAATACATTACGTTATATTTTCAAGTAATAAAAAACCGCTTATTTAACGGTAGGAAGTTTTCTTCTATTTTCACCTAAGAGAGGATAACCTGCCCTTCGTAACTTAAGCGAAGAAGGGCCATCCTCGCCTGTTTTTTTATTAATACTAACCCTACAGACACAAATAAATATTGTGCTATCCTTGTATATCCTTATCTTTATATTTCCTTAAAACGATAATCACGGCAACTGCTCCCAATAATGGCCAAGCTACTATAAAAATTGTCCAGAATACTATCTTGCTGGTATTGTCTGTCTCTTCCCCTGAAAGACTGGCGTAATAGTCTTTTAGTAATTCGCTGGGTGAAGGGCAGTTATTCAATTGGCAGTATTGTATAGCTGTCTCAATCTCATTTGTTGATAGAGCTGTGTAACCGACAAACACATCACTACCCACAAATACTGTCGGCACTGAGGTCTGTGGTTCACGATAAATATCCAACAAGTCATTAAAAATTGTTCGCTTGACCAAGTCATCAGTAACATCAAATCTACTAATCATGGTCCCAGTATATTTGTTCCTGAGAAACTCCAGAGTATCACTCATGTCAGAGCAGGCAGAACAATCATTTTCATAAAAATAATACAACTCGACAGGCGTTTCGGCCTTAACTACTCGAGGTAAAAAAAGAAATATTACTAATGTACTGATTAGGATATAATTTTTCATTTTTGGTATCTAAAAACGTACTACCTCGTCGGGCCGTATACTCTTTTGTGTATTCCCGCTAGGTCCTCTTGGATTTTCCTTGCGATTATCAGGCCTATTCTGAGATGGCTTACGTCTATTCTTAAACGAAACCGGCTCACGAGTAACCGCCTCTTGTAGGCTTATGGCTGGCTGTGTAGTGACTTTCTCTTCAATAACCCGCACTTCTTCCTTCTTGGTATTTGTATAACTTGGTGCTGGGCGTCTTGGTGAATCATTTTTAGAAAATCGGCCTTTCTGATTGTTGGAAAAATTATTTCGTCTTTCGGGTTTTCTGTTATTTTTTTTGTCCGTACCACTTACTTGGCTGTTTTTCTCTGGTTGCTGGTCCTCATGCATTCCTGTCCAGCGCATTATTTTATCTTCAACAACACTACGTTGGTTAGCATACCGCTCACGCGAAATATTTATTACCTTGCCGCGATTATCCTCTGGTTTGTCTCCCAAGAGTGGTGGCAGTCCTTTTGCTGAAAATGGCTCAGATGCCATACCATCAATCATAAGCTTCAGGTATACTTCATATTTTGTTAAATTCACCAGATCGTTCATAGTGAAAACAGGCTCAAATTCCTTTTCTAAAAACTCAGCATCAGCCGCACCTATACGGAAGCTCACCAGCGTACCTACATTACCAAAGACTGCAGCTCTGACTATTTCATCAATCTGTTCAATATACTGGTGGGCAATTATAAGATTAAGTCTGTATTTTCTGGCTTCAGATAGAATATTGGCAAAACTTTCAGTGGCAAAGTTCTGAAATTCATCAACATATAGAAAAAAGTCTTTTCTTTCGTCCTCTTCAATATCAACACGGCTCATAGCTGCCAACTGGAGCTTTGTAATCATCATTGCGCCCAATAGAGCCGAATTGTCTTCACCTATGCGTCCTTTTGATAGATTAAGCAAGAGTATTTTTTTTGAATCCATAATATCTCTCATGTCTATGGAGCTTTTTGTTTGACCGACAATATTACGGATTATTGAGCTTGATAAAAACTGACCAACCTTATTCTGAATAGGAGAAATCGCTTCAGTTCTAAACTGATTGCTGTAAGCACCATATTCATCTATCCAAAAAGCTTTTAGAATGGGGTCATTTAAATTTTCCAGAACTTTTTTTCGATATTTGTCATCTACCAATAAACGGGTAATCCCAAGCAGAGTGGAACCGGGATATTCCAGTAATGTAAGTATAGTATTACGCAATACATACTCCAGCCGAGGACCCCAAGAATCAGCCCATATTTTTTTGAACACACCTAATAAACCCGACGCCACCAAATGCCTGTGTACGGGATTAACTGACTCTAGAACATTAAAAGCGATCGGATAATCAATGTCCGAAGGATTAAAGTAGACTATATCATTTATTCGCCTTGGAGGTATGTAGTCAATAATTTCCTCTACCAAGTCACCATGGGGGTCAACCACGGCAACACCATGCCCAGCCCTGATATCAGAGATTATCATATTTTCCAGCATGGTTGTTTTCCCCATGCCAGTTTTTCCGATTACATACATGTGGCGGCGGCGGTCGTCTAGCTTAATACCAAAACTTCTGCGCTGGTTTCTATAATTTGTTTCAGCGAAGAGTGTTACATTATCATTTGGAACGTTAGCTTCTGCCATAATTATTCAAAAGGAAGGTTAGGTGGCGGTTGATTTGTTCCCGCACGACTAGGTGGAGTTTCTCTTTTTGTAGGTATGTCAGTAGGAATATCCGATTGTTCTCTAGGTGCTGGTATTGACTCACTCTGTGGAGCCATAGGCGCAGGGGTATGTGCTGGTGGAGCCGGTTCTGCTTGTGGGACACTAGCCACCGATTTTAACGGAGAGTATCCGGCTTCCATGGGTAAGCCGACAGGCGGTTCACCACGCTTGCTATCTATTTTTTTAACCAATGGAGCTTTAACATTTTCTGTCGGGAAATGAAAAATACTGGCCAGCTCTTCCGTATTCAAGATAATACCATGACCCGGCTGTCGCATTTTAAAATTTTTCATCAATTGCCTTTGTCTTCTGGCTAAACGACTCTTTGAGAAGAATATGAAATTAGTTTTGGTAAAAGTCCGTTTGTCCGGCCTAAAACTATTCAGGTCCATTGCACTAAACTGATGTAACGCGCCAAACATAGCATTTATACCAATACCCTTGTTAACCACCTCTTTTTCAGCCAGGTAGATATAGCGAAATTTGGTTTCATAGGCTTTTTTTGCGATCTTTAGTTGAATCGCCTCCACAACGGATCTTTCACCCGGTGTCAGCTGCATCAACCAATTTTTTGGACCATCTTTCTGCTTTTGTTCTTCCACGTTCGATTCTACAAGAGAGGCTGTAACGGTTTGAAATGCGCCACGCGTTATGGCACCAAGTGGTCCAAATGCATTTTTTGCTTCTACTTTTTCTCCGACAATTTTATTAACAATCCTTTGGGCTTCATCTAGCCAATCTTTCTTTTCTTTCGGACGGATAACTAGTTGTATCCAAATCTGCTCCCCTTGTTTTATTTTACTCAGAATTTCCAACAAAGAAGCCATTGGATCAGCCAGTGCCTGCGACAGGCTGTGTTCAAATGCAATGTATGTTTTTATCGGATAGGGACTTGGTTTATTAAAAGCTATCCCCGAACCATAGAGTTCATATTTATCATTGGGGAACTTCTCTACCGCTCCATCAGTATAGTCCTCCACCTCAGTTATGACAGCTTCGGGATACTGCGCATAAAAAGCAGCTTCAACCAAATCACGGTATTTATCCGGCGTACGAATGATAAATTGTATGTAGCCGCCGATACTTACCAGCTCTAGACTTAGATAAAGTTGTACTTTTCCTTTAAGATATTTTTCAACATGGTTTGGTTCGGAATAGATACCTGCAAACTGTGAATAAATATGTTCGATCGCTTTTAGATTTGGTTCAATCTCGCGTGGCACATCAATGGCTAACAATATAAAATTCTTTGATCTAATAAAGGCCTCACGCTTTCTGAGTAGCCAAAATCTATAACCAATTATTATAAGAGCTATACCGAAAAATATCCATCCGCCCTCAATAAAAAAACGCCAAAAGTAAGTAAATGGCAGTATATTTTCAGTGACCGAAGATCCGCTGAAACCTATTTCGAATGGCATAATATTATTTGTACTTTATGTGTTTGTTTTTGCAGAATCAGATGTTTCAACAATGGCCTCATCAACTAAGCCATATCGTCCGTCTGGTAAACGTTTAAATTTACTTGTATCAGTTAAAGCTAAATGGATAGTATTATTTTTTACCATACGTTGGCCTAACACTTCTTCAACAATATCTTTACGCTTCATAGGTTCGCCATTTTTCTTTAGTATCTGTGTAATCACATCTGCCACAACACCAGGCTTATAGCCCCACTCTTTTAGAGCATATATTCCACGACCGACTAGAACATAGCGATCATTTAATATTAATTCATTGTGAACTGTCGGTGGGTAAGCTCTACGTTTATCAAAGTTAATCTTATTAATACGCTCAGCAATTTTAATAAAATGCATAGGCTTTCCCTCTTTCTTCAAAACCAAATATATTTTATCGTTCATTCTACGCGGAACAATAGTACCCCAGCCAGTTAAACCATAATCATTAAATGGGTTGCGATCAATTTTTTGGCTCATGGTTATGTAGCCAATCAAAGCATGGTCATCCAAACTTGAATCCACGTTAGCGCCATCATTAGGATACCTTTGCCAATAAGCTTTGGTTATTTCCTGTTCAGTCATAGGATGATTTTTTTCACTGATTATAACAATCATGTTGTCAATCACCTTACGAATACTGTCTATAGAGACACTGGGCAAACGCCACGATGAACGAAAATAGCTTGTAGCGGGTTGATTTAAAAACCTGTCACTTAGTAGCTTTGAAATAATAAATGTAACCGACTGACGACTAACTGGTGTATCTGTTGTAAATTCAAATAATTGTTCAACTAAATGCTCTTTTGAAATAGCGCCACCATTCTGCTCTAAGACTGATTTTATTGTATGATCAATTCCCTCAATTAAGTCAGAGAAGTTTTTCAAAGCCTTGAGCTTCTTTATGGCTGTACTTTCAACCTGCCTAATACGTTCACGAGTTAAATTATAGAATTTTCCAATTTCCTCTAGGGTTTGCTTATGCTTACCATTTAATCCGTATCGGCGTCTTAAAATGTCCTCTTCTTTATCGGTTAATTGCTTCAATAAAGCAGCCACAGTCTCTGGGGGATTAAACTCTCTTAATTCTTGGCTTTGTTTGCTCGATATTACTTTGTCGAGTATAGAATCTTCCATTTTTCTTAATATTAGATGTAATAAAGCAATTTACTGGCTAAAATTGACGAACGAATGATATTAATACATTATCGATATTTCGTCAAGCTTCTCTTTATTGATATTTTTAGTATAGCATAAGTAACATAATGTGTCAAGCATTATTATTTAACAAAAAAACTGCCATATTGGCAAGCCCGGATTAATTAATAATTAATAAATAACAAGTAACAAACAATAAAACAGATAACTGGGCATTTAAACAGTTTGTTAATTGCTACTTTCTAAGTTTCTGCCATATTACTAATAATGGACTGGCAATAAATATTGATGAATAGGTTCCTGTAACAATTCCCAATATCATTGCAAAAACAAACATCCTAATAGACTCCCCTCCAAAGAGATACAGGGCCAGTAGAACAAATAATGTGGTAAAAGATGTATTAAGAGATCGCACGATCGTTTGATTAACACTGCGGTTTACTGTTTCTTCAAAGCTACTATCGGTCCCATAGATAACGTTTTCTCTAACCCGATCATAGACCACAATAGTATCATGAACAGAAAACCCTAAAATAGTTAGAAGGGCTGTGACAAAAAGAGCACCCACCTCGATACCAAAGAAATGGCCCATAAAAGCAAACGCACCAACCACAAATAATATATCATGTGCCAGTGCCGCTATAGCAGACAAGCCCATCGCCCAGCTTGGTATAGCTGAAGATTTTGATATTTTACGAAATGCCCAATTAATGTATAAAATAATAAATATCAAAACTATAATGATTGCCACCATAGCACGTCGTTTTAATTCATCCCCGATAGTTGGACCAATTGACTCAAAGCTCTCCTCTTCAACTCCTTCATACTTTTCATTTAAAGAGGTTAAAATGGTCTGACGAGTTTCATTATCAATGGGCTTCATACGTATTGCCAGGCTGGAGTCACTTGTTGGCTGTATTGTTGTTTCGCCCAGATCATACTCTTCAAGATAAACACTAACATCCTGTGCTGTTGATCTGTTTGTATCAAAATTTAACTTCCAGAGCGTACCTCCTGTGAAATCAATGTTAAGCTTTAGGCCACCCAGTAAAATAAATACAATTCCAGGGACTATAAACACCGCTGAAATGATATACCAGATTTTGCTTTTTTTTATTATTTGGTACATTATTTTTTTACTCCTAATAATCCCTTATGCCTAGCTAACCAATCACTTGCTATCAATCGCAAAAATGTTCTGGTTATTGTAATGGCTGAAAACATACTCACAACTATTCCAAGCGACAATGTAACGGCAAAACCTTTTATCAAGCTGGAGCCAAACCACATTAGAATAAAACAAGTAATCAAGCTGGAAATATTTGAATCACGGATTGATAGCCAAGCACGTTTGAAGCCCTCTTCAATAGCGCTCCCCAATGGCTTGCCCAGCTTTAATTCTTCTTTAATACGTTCAAATATCAGCACGTTTGCGTCCACAGCCATACCAATAGAAAGTATAAATCCAGCCACACCGGCTAATGTCAAAGTCACTGACCAAAGTTTGAATATAGCTAGAACAATCATTGAATAGATAACCAAAGCAATAACAGCTAATAATCCAGGTAGGCGATAATATACAACCATAAATAACGCCACAAAGGCCAATCCAATAAGCCCAGCCAAGAGGCTCCGTTCCACTGACACCTTGCCCAGAGATGCACCAATGTTCTGTTGGTTAATCAGCTCAACCGGTACTGGCAATGCACCAGAATTTAGACGCTGAGCTAAGGTCTTGGACTCCTGTAACGTAAATGATCCAGTGATAACTGCTTCTCCCGAAGTAATCTCGTTCTGAACAACTGGCTGACTAATCGGTGAACCATCAAGGTAGATACCAACAACCTGCCCTAAGTTTCTTTTTGTTATTTCAGCGAATAAATCTTTACCCTCGCTATCGAACTTTAAAGCCACCTGAGGAGAACCGGTATTAGGATCAAATTGTACTTCAGCGCGCTCTAGCTGTTTTCCTGATAAATCAGTATTAACAAATTCAGGTGCAGCGGTTGGCTCTTCTGATTGCTTGCGGAATAATATATGGCTGGCCCTGGCTTCGACAACTGCTTCTTCGCCTTCGCCGGTTGTTCTCTCATCGGTTTTTCTTATAATATGATAACCAAATTGCGTCTCTACCAGCTCGGGATACGTCTCTCCTACCTGCATTTGATTAAAGACTACCTCTTCAAATTCAGGAACCATCTGACCTATAAAAAAGAAGTTCAAATCTCCACCGTTTTGATTACTAACATTTGATGGATCTTCAGAGTATTGGTTAGCTAATGCTGTAAAATCTGCTTCAGGTAATAATGCTTCTTCTAATACAGCATTAGCTTTATTCTTTGATTCTTCATTGAGTGCTCGGATAGCGCTGAGCTGTTCATCAGTATAAGGCTCAGGCTCTGCTTGCTCCCGAAATTCTAGCAATGGTGTTTCGCCAATCTGCTGAATCGCTTCGTTGATATCAAAAACACCAGCCAACTCGACGATTACTCGCCAACTATCGCCTACCTTGCTTGTTTGAACAACTGGTTCGGAAATACCAAAGGCATTTACTCGACGTTCTATCACGTCACGTACACCTTCGAGTGAAGAGGTGCGATCAGCTACAGGTATACTGGCCACATCTGCCTCATAGACTAGGTGTGTTCCGCCCTGTAAATCAAGTCCGAGTCGTACTTTTAGTTCTTTTGTCCAGTCTCCAATTTTTAGATCAGGACCCTTTGGATAATCAACAATCCCAGCCAATCCAGCTAGGATAATGATAAATATAAACGCAATCCAGACTTTATTCCGTGTTGTCATATCTTAATTATTGTATCACAATATATTATCGAAAACAACACCATTTCCAGCTTTACATTAAATAAAATCGTATGCTACGATAACCTGCTGTCCTTTAGATATTCTTTTCACACGAAAAATAGGAGGATGTCGTGAAAAGGTCGATCATTCTAGGTATTGTAGCGCTTCTTTTACTCCTGACACCGATATTAGTTTGTGCCGAGGCGGGTACCTCAAAAGCACCAAAGAATGTCGGTGTCAGAGGTTTGTTTGGGGTGTCGGAAGACCAATTCGGCGACGATGCCATCATGATCGTTGGCCAGGGTCATTTTCTGTTGTTATTACCCCACATTAGAATTGGTCCAATCTCTTTACAACACATCGAAGTTGGACCATATCTAGCCACCGGGAGCAGGGCTGATCAAACCGAGGGGCAAATTGGTGTCTACGGATACTACCGTGTCATTAGGCGCCTGGGAATCTACGGGGGTATGGGCGGAGAACTCTCCAGTGGATTCAAGGGAGAAATTGATCGAGGCATACAGTGTGGCCTAGTTCAGATAATCAATGAACTAACACCTGGCTTCATCCCATCTATTCCGTTCCCACCAGCTGATCTTCAGCTGGGTGTTAGAGGCAATACTCTGTATGCCGCCTTGGTTGGAGGTGCCGCTACGAGTGATCGGTATTACGAAGATGATGATTGAGAGTAACAAATACGGACGAGATTCCACCAAGGTCTCGTCTTTTTCTTTACAGAGAATAATTCTTAAGGTCTGTATGTGAAAATAAATAAAAGGAATAAACACTTTCTTTAGCCAATGTAAAGAATCCCACTGTAGCCACTATTTAACCCATATCATTACTCTTGCAAAGCGAATAGCGGGTTATTCAAGGACCTACTTACTCTGGAGATACCAGATACTTTATCATAAAATCAAAAACCAACTTAGTAAAGCAAAACTTTACAATCCATAGTTATAGGATTGTTACCTTCTCAGT
>JAHIZJ010000011.1 GCA_018814765.1 Patescibacteria group bacterium | reverse complement strand
ATTACCATTAACCAATGACGAGATGTCCTACAAACACATTACATCCTCTCAGAGAAACGAGCTATTCGCACTACTTAGGGTAAAAACCAAACAGAAAGATATTGCCAGGCTACTTGAAAAGGATCGTATCACCATTTGGCGTGAGGAAAAAAGAAACAAAGAAAAGAAAAAGAAATACCACGCCGGCATTGCCAAAGAAAAAACCACTGACCGACAAGTCGTAGCACATCAGCAACAAAGGAAAATTGAGAATAACACATGGCTACGAAATTACATTATTAAAAAAATCAAAAAACGCTGGTCGCCGGAACAAATTGCCGGACGATTAAAAAAGAAATGGCCAAATGACAAATGTCGGCATATAGGTAAAGACAGCATTTATAAATACATTCATAAACACAGAAAAGACTTAGTTAAATATCTACGTTGCCAAAAGGGCAAATACCGGAGAAGATATGGCACAAGAATCCGTGAAAAACAAAGGGAAGAAACCAAAAAGAAACGAATTGATAAAAGACCGGCCATTGTGGAAAAGAAAGTCCGGATTGGAGATTGGGAGGGCGATACCATTTTAGGCAAAGATAAGAATCATATTCTAACGCATGCGGAAAGAAAAAGCGGATTGATACTGGCAGATAAACTCAGTGTAGTTACCGCTGAAGAAACAAAGATCAAAACCGTTGCCAGATTTAAAGGCATTCCCAAAAAGAAAAAACATACCGTGACTTATGATAACGGATCAACATTTTCAGAATATGAATTAACGGAAAGAGAAACTGGACTTGAAGTTTTCTTTGCCTACCCGTATCATTCATGGGAACGAGGTTGCAATGAAAATGCCAACGGATTGCTCAGGCAATACTTCCCTAAACAAATACGCTTTGCGAATGTAAAACAAGAAGAAATTGATTGGGCAGTGTCTGAAATTAATAACCGTCCCAGAAAAAGACTGGATTATCTAACTCCTAATGAAGTATTTTATGAAAAAAATGTTACAATCTGAAAAAGACAATGTTGCACTTCAGAATAGAATCCTCGATTATCCAAAAAGAAAACAGTTACTTGCTTACTAATATTAGCAACAACTTTAACTAATGCAAAAAGAAAGGGGTTATCCACGTTGCATCTCCATGTTCATGGATAGCATCGTGGATAACCCTGATTTGCGACGGAACTCAAGAGTCAAGAAGCAAAAGGCTCAAGAGTTCAATGTTCAAGTCTCTACTGCCTGTCCCACACCCCTACGTGGTGCGGGGCGGAAGGAAGGCCGAGGCAGAGCCATAGCAGCCGTTGGCTTCGTCAACAAAGTTCGTGCCGAACCGGACCTTGCCGCCGTCGAAGACGAAGTACGGCGCGCGGTCGAAGACGCCAACAGCCCCCGGAGCGTACTCGTCACCGGCGCAGTCCACGTGGAGCTGTTCCCAGTGAACCAGACGCTCAGGATGAGTGAGCAGTATGCAACAGATGGCGAAGCTTCCCAGGCCGAACTCGTGGTCCTGGAAGACCTCGCGGGCCCGACGAACGGAACGACCGCGGTAATGTAGCCCAACCTGAGCCGGAATAACGAGGATATCGCCTTCCTGACATTTGGCCAGCTGGGCCATCATCCGTGCGCTGCGTTCATGCTGACGGAGACGATCCGTACCGAGCTGACCTTCGCGGTAGTTGTAAAAGAGCCGGGTTTCAGCCAGCTTGGCTAAGGCAATCGTGACCGCTTCGTTGTACTTGGAAGCGACCGCATCATGCCGGGGCACGGCGAACCAGCCTTCGGCACCGTTTGGAGGCTCGGGCAGATCCTTGGCGAACTCAAGTGCGGTTCCGGATCTAGGTCGAAGATCTCGGCCAGCGCCCCTATTTGCTCCCTGATCGGCTTGGGGCCGGTGTACTCGGACGGGTAGGTTCGGTCCGACTGGACCTCTTCGCCTGCGAACTGATTGGAAACCGACAGACCCTTAAGGGCGGTGATCGTGGCTGCTTTGATAGCTGCCTTAAGGTCATCACCACGCTTAATGACACGCTGAACACCATCTTTGTCCAGACCAGCTTCCTCGAGCCCACTCTCGACTGCATCTGAGCCGAATCTTTTGATCTGCTTGGATTGTCCTGACGTGATCAATGCCTTTCTTTTGGATACCGTCATCATCCTCCTTACAAGAAATTCATCTGCCGCATACTCGACAAAAGACTCGTCTCTCAATTTGAGACGAGTCCATTATCGCTAAAACTTCAAAGAATAATACAAAAAACGCCTTAGCAAAAACGAACTCGTCTCACTCTATAATGAACCGTTAACAATAGCATGCTACGATGAAGATGTCAAGCAATTGTAATCGTCATCGTGCCAACATAGTCACCGGTTAAGCGATTGTTTAGGTCGCTAAGGGTAATTGTAGCATCACAATAATATTTTCCCATTCCATAGCTGGGATCAGCGGGACAGCCGGAAGTACATGCATCAGCATCAACTATGGTAATGCTTGAGTCCGGATCCATGGCACCCCCAGCCCCTGCACAAACACCCGCGCTTGGACACGACCCAAGCTCAGCACCATACAGCCCTACAACATCATCAGTGCTCCAATCAATGTCTTCAGCTCTAATTAAATCTTTATTAAAGTAACTGAAACCGTCATAATCTGATGCACTACCTCTTGTCTGATATATAACAAAAAATTGGTTTCGGTTTATGTTTGGAACCGTTTGTAATCGCAATATACCTTGTTCAGCGGCTAGAGGAGTAGTAGGAGAGCTGTCCCACGCCGAACCGTCATACTCATAATAACTTAAGTATCTTGAGGTGCTGATCAGGTGATTGAAAAAGATCCAAACGCTTGTATCGTCAGTGGTAATTACCGGACGACCATCATTACTGCCAATATTAACGGTCGTTTCGCCGCTCCACGAACCATCGTAGCTTCTATATTCTAGATTCGCATCCTTGTAAGCTACATGAAGAACGTTTGATGAATCGCTAGTAACAGAAAATTGGTTATCTGGCTCATCTGCATCAACCTCAGCACCTCCCGCCCAGCTAGATCCATTGAAGTTGTCCCAATAGAAACCAGAGCCTTCATCAATATAGAATAACGCAACGTTATCACTATTCCAAAGAACTAACGAAGGATCATCAGAATCATCCTCTATACTGCGAGATAGAGAAAATCCACCTCCCGTATCACGATAGACGCCGGTAACGTTGCTACCATCTGCCCAGCTTTGCCCCCAGACAGCAACCATGATATCACCATCGGATTCAACGATAATTGAACATTCATAAAAATCGTAGCCTTCTACCTCACCCCCAGCAACAACTTCAGAGGCAGAGCCGATCGTCCATTGACTGCCCGACTTGGTCAGCTTTCTATAATCAATGTCTTCATCTTCCTCGTAACATAAATGAATGTCTTCATTTGAATCAATGTATATGGAAGGCACACTAGTACCGTCTCCAACCGTAGTTGGTGAGCCGGAGATCGCTTCAGACCAAGTAGCCCCAAAGTCAGAGCTGGTAATAAACTCAACATCTGTAACATCATTATAGGCATATACTATGTTATTACTATTAGTGCGGACAGTATTGCGGATATGCGACATAGGAATCACGTCACTTGTGAGATTGCTCCATGGTGTGCCCGTTGTTTGATTTCTCATGTGTTCCATAACGGCAGTGACTGACCAGCCAACACCAGTGCCACGATCATCCCATGTATTGATTTCTTCATCAGCCGATTCCTCCAGTGCTCTGGTATTTGTGCCTGCTCCCCCTAGCGTATAGCTCGTAAAAGCGGCTGTCGCAGGAGCATCGGCGATCAACGAATATGAGGCTGTTGTAGTTGCCACAGGATAAGAATAATCACCTGATGGATTAAGCGGTACCAGCACATCATTTACGGTGTCATAGGCTGAAAAATAGTATGTAGTGTTGGCTGTGGCATTATTTGACCAAATTGTAAATTCAAACTCCACCTCATCGCTGGCCGTAAAATCAAAGGTCGAACTGCTGGTACCGGATTCATTGTGCCTACCCACAGTACTGGCATCGCTTAGCACCGTTGAAGCTATGGTACCATCATCACTGACATTATCACCATTATAATAGCACCATGTTTCCGTAGTACAACCAGTTTCAGATACAATGGTCCCTCCGTCTGAAAATGTCGAGCTGGTCGACCAATACAAGGCAAACCTAATATTATCCTCAGCCAGATCACCCACGTCAGCAATAGTCATACGTAGTTTTATCGGCTCCTTAAGTCCAATTTTATCAGGCGGTGTTGTGTTTTCATCAGCATAAGCATCACCGGGGGTAGCATCATCCTCATCTCCATACATGCGCCAATTTTGCTGGCGCGGAGAGAAGATCTTTTCCACAGTAAACCTAAAAGACATGTCATAATAATTAGCATGGTTGTAGTTAGCATTAACGGTGCAATCAGTATCACTACAATAGCCATAGACTGAATCAGTACCATTATAGCTAATATCATTATACGGTGAGGAGTTTGTATTATAGTCTAAGCCAACCTTGTAATAACACGATGTAGTGGTATCAGAGTATACTAGAATACGATATGTTTCTCCGGCATCCAGATCAACGCTACTGCTCAAGCTGGCAGTTTCCCAGGTTAGTGAGGTGCTGGCACTTGCGGCCGTAACCAGAGTCCCGCTATCAAGCGAAGTGTCACTGCTATCAATAATCTCATACAATAAATCAGCTGACGGCGTACCAGCAGTGGACTTTTTAACATATACTCCAACGCTGTCCACTTGCTTACTGTTTCCATAGACTGTAAACCGCTCACTCTTGGCAACATATGTCGAGCCAGACTTATAAACAGTCCCTTGTATGGCATTTATATATGCAGCACCTTCGTCTGTCGCTGTGGCATAATCAAGATAATACACGGGTTGTTCGTCTTGCGCACTCCAAGATGCCCCGTTATAAAACTCAGTATCTGCGGCTGTATCATCAGCCATACGGTATGGTATCAGCTGATTTCTGGGATCTAAGCGTAGTAACCCAATATAATTTGATAAACCGATGGTACCGGTTTGATACTCCACAACGATATGATAAACAGTCCCAGCAACTAAAGTTGGTCTATCGTCCGGACTGGTAGTGAACGTAACCGTCTGCCAACCGGTAGAAGCCGGACTGATATCCACATAAGAATCACCACCCGTTCCCGCTAACCAAGTACCGGATGGGTCGCCAGATGAATCACTCTGTATGCCAAATCTATATGTGGGTGGAGTTGCGCGTGTATATATATTTACCCTAAAAGCATCTAGCTGACCTCCGTTCTGGGCAGTAAATTTTATTCCAGCCTTCAGGGTATTACCTGTCAAATTACCTATGCCGGAAATAGAGTCTGTTACAAACTGATTGCCCCAATAGTCATTTCCCCAGACTACTTGCAAATAAGGATCAGATGTTACTCCGGAATATTCAGTCTGGCGCATCTGTGCTTTTGCTTGATATCCTGATGTACAAGACCACGCATCACGAAGCTCAAAATCCGTGTCACCGGTTTTGCTGACATTACTATCAGGAGATGATATGCTTCGCGTCTTCCAGCCGGTAGTCCCGCCCCAAGTCAGCTGACTATTATATGATCCCACATTCCCCCAGTCTCCATCCGTCAATGAAGCGCCTATATCATCAGTTCCAATATAATAATCAACATCATATGTAACACTACAATGATAATTGTCATAACCATGTGCATAAGTTATTATATCAGCACTATCAATGGTAATATCATCATCAAGGTCTGAAGTATCAAAACTCAAATACGATCGCATATCTCTTACCGACCCGCCAGCACAAACATTCTGACGATTTTCACCTATATACGAAGTGGTCTGTCCAGCATATATATCATAATTTTCTGCATCGCCGCTGCAATAAATAATGTATCCATCAACTGCTGACGTGGAATAGAAAAATAATTCCGGGTCAAGCTCCACTTTTCCATCTGGTATGCCTGAAACAATAATGTTCCGTCCATCGCGCTCAAGAGTATAGCCACTGTTAATTAAGTCATCAAAGCTGACCTCAATATAATTATCTACAATCAAGCTTAAGTGCTCAATTATGCCATTATTTTTTTGCACTTTAAAATCAATTGGCAGATCAGTCATTACCGAATAACCGGCTTGGGTGATTGATTTATCGTTTGAAAAAGTATTGGTCCATTTGATATAACGCCTTTTAGAATCAACATTTGTTAGGTAATTTATCTTTTCTGCTTCAAAGTTTGGTAAATCAGCAATATTTTTTTTCAGACTATTTTGTATCACAAAAGGCTTTAGTCTAAAGCTTTTTCCCTTGTAAGTAAACTTAATCTGCCCGTCAACAAGCTCTCCACTAACAATTTCATTGAAGTCTTTCCAGTCGCCCCCAATTTTTTCAAATCTTTTACTTTTTGAACAACGCATGTGGGTCTTGCCACTTGGGGTATGATTGACCTCACAAGTTTCATTGATTATCTCATCTCCCTTATAATCCAGTGGATTAACAAACCCCTCTTCAATAATCGGCTCCTCTTCAATCGTCCCTTCTTCAGTTTCACTTGGTACCATAGAATTGTCAGCTAAGGCTAATGTATTATCTGTGATTTTATCTACATCATCAACCATTCTATAAAAAAAGTCACCCAAGAACGCTTCGGTCGAATTCAAGGGTAAGATAATCAGTATTAGAGCACTAATTACTAACTTACACGCCTGATATTTATTCCTCCGTATCATTTTTGTTAAATGATTATTCTTCGGATTCTTCGTTCGGCTCAGCTGAACTAACACGGTAAAAAATAAAGTCGTCAATTCTAATACCTTCGCTATCGGATTTATCCTCTAAAACACATGTAAGATCGTATGACTCACCATCGTCATTTGACTCATAGCCATAGTAATAATCCGGGTGTTTGGGGTCAAGGGGAATTTCTTCTAGATGACCATTTTCTAATAATTCCGCATAGATACTTTCCTCATCTGTTGTTTTACTACGATCTTCAGCTATTGGATATCGACCCTCTGCTTCATAATATCTCTCGAGAGCACCTTGTATTTCTATTAGATCGTCTTTCCTCTCTTGGTCAGAGGCAGTTCTTTCACCTAAGACAACCTCAAGGTCTTGCTGATGTTTTTGATCAGCCTCCGCTGCTTCTTCCACTAGTTTATCTTCTTGTCGTTGCTTATCCCAATAGTAGTAGCCGATTGCCCCGCCTATAGCTACAACTACAGCAGCAAGTATTATAATATTTTTAGTGCTACTGAAAAATGACCTGAAAAATGATACCCAGAGGTTCTCTTTAGGGATTAATATTTCCTGTCCAACCTTGATCTGATACGGGGCTTTTAGCTTATTTACTCTAGCCAAGTATTTCCATCGAAGTCCATATTGTTCTGCAATGCTTTCAATTGTGTCGCCTTCAATTACTGTATGAATTCTCATTTTAGACTTTTCTTTAGCTACTATCAGCTGAAAAAGTAATCGAATAACAATAATTAATACAAGAATAATAGCGATAAAAAATAGCAATCGATAAGGAATAACCCATATAACAGCTGTGGCAGTTTTTACCAAACCATCCCTATCAGTAACTTCAGCAGTTGCTTTAAAGCGACCTATGATTGGCGGATCTATCCAATTAATAAAGTTTGAGATTGGTTTTTCCGGTATTATAATTCCGAATGATTGATCGTCTGTTGTCTTAATTGTTCGCCCAAATATATTTTGTATTTTTACATTACCAACAAGGTCTAAATGAACATTGCCAGTGTTTTCAAAAGATATATAATAACGAACTGCCGGCTTTAATCCAAATAAATCCAATACCCTGTCGACTGGTACAATTTCACTCATATAGCTTAGCCTGCTCAATAAGTTACCCCTAAAATCAGTAATTTCAAATCCTCTTCGAATATCTCCTGGAATCGTTACATACATTCGCACACCAACCCTGGTCACAATATTTAGACTTACCCCTCTCTCTGTTACTCCACTTTCAAGTACTTCCTGAATTATTATTGCACCAATATGTTCACCCACGTCAACGCTTTCCTCGGGTATAGTAATTTTAAAAGGAATCTCTATCTCCGTATCTGCTGGTACCTCTACAGTTTCCTGAGGTAGCTCAACCCAACTTCCAACATCTTTATGCTTAACGTCTTTCATCAGTGGCGCAAACGCACCATCAGAGGTTGTGGTAGCATCCACAGCATATAATTCAAATGTTGCAGACTCATCTGTTGTATTGGTAATCTTCACTGCATCTTCTTTTGTTTCGCCTGGTTCCAATTCATATATAAACCACGAATCAGAGTGTAATACTTCTGGGTCTGGATTTGCAGGGGTGATGCCTTTTTGACCGATGATAATCGCCTGCGCAGTATAAGCAGAAACTAAGAATAATAACAAAGATATAACTGCAATAACCTTTCCACGAATCTTTATTTTTTTGCTATACATAGTATTGATATTCCGAAAGTAAAATTTAGTCTTGTTAATAAAGTAGCTTCTATCCTTAGTAATTGAACGAAAAATGAATTTAACCATTTGGGTAAGATGACATATGAAGTCGCCTGTTTACGGCTTGACCCAAGGCTAGTATATAATCTATAGAGCACGATAGGTAATGATAAAAATGATATGCAATAGCTACGTTTCTTCATGCGAAACCCAGCGCGTGATAGCTTACGATGCATTTCAGATATCGAATATCTTCTTTTGTGGTGCAAAGCTTCGTCATGGCCTGACCAGAGAAATTGATAAGCCGGAGCCAAAATAAATACCAACCCGCCCGTTTTTAACACTCTATATATACTTTTAAGTGCGACCTCGTCATCCAAATGCTCTAAAATGTCAAAAGCTGTTACCACATCTACCGATTCATCCGGGACCTTCAGCTCCTCTACGTTACCCAAAACAACACTATCTATCCCTCTTTTTTGGCAAAAATTAATAGCCTGCAGCGAGTTGTCAACTCCTTTTACTATACCAAACTTATTAAGAACTTCAAAGTTTATACCAGTACCACACCCCAAGTCTAATATTTCAACACTTCTATTAGATTTTGGCAAGTACTTTTTTAGTAATGCTTCAATAATGTATCTCCGACCCTGGTGCCACCAATAGTTCGACTCGAGATCATACATTCTCTGATATTCCTCAGTCCTCATCTTGGGAGCCTTTGCGTATTATAATAGATACTATCTCATCACGATATATCTCTTCCCAATCATCATTTCTGCTCATAGTATTGGCTAGTTTTAATTGCCATCGGACCATTATCCAATCAACATTGTACTGATCTAATAATTCCAGATATCCCTCTTCACACTCGCCAATCGTTTGCCAGTCGTTATAAACATTTTTTCCGTCAAGCTCCCAGATAGCCATACGTCCATCTATGAAAACTTTCTTTTCAGGATAATTCCAGACTAGATAACCCCCGTGATTGTATTCATTATACATTTCTCCTTTTAGTGGGTTAGCTTTAAGATACTGAATTACGTCATAGGGATATCGCCCTTTTTCAGCCGCCTTAGCCGGATCAATACCTAGTTCCATCAGAGCGGTTACCTGCTGTCGGCAAATAATCACCAATGCAATTACAAATATTATAATAATGTATTTTTTTCTTATTATCTTGGCCAGAGTATGGCCGGTCAATGTCTGAGCGATTGCTACCCAAAAAGGTGTAATTGCCAACATAAGTAGTGGCATATGTCGCCAGCTCGACATACCAATAAATAAAAATACTATAGTGATAACTAAGTGAGTTATGTCGATTTTCTTTAGTGAAAAAAGTAACAGAATCGCAAACAATATCAGATATATAAATAATTGACGTCCCATATCATGACTTAAGTGCACAGGAGTCCATTCGCCAATATTATGTCTGATTTCAGCCGCTCCTGTTGTATTGATTAATGTATAATATATCTCATGATAAATTCTAATACCATATGGATTTACCAATGTGGCCAACCCACTAACTACTCCGATAATCGCTAGTTTTATAAAACTAACTTTACTTAAAATACGAAAGTGTACTTCCTTTTTTTTAATTCTCTCGATTGTTTTCTTTATTGCTACCCTTAATAATTCAACCGCAAAAAACAGTGCTAAAACAAATAAACCAAACGAGAACCCACCATGGAGATTTACCCAAGCCAATAATAATAATGGGGTAAAATATATTAATTTACTCCGCTGATTTGAGCGGAAACGATAAAGTATAAAGAATAATAACCCCAGCCCTAGCATGCTTATCACTTGTGGACGAGTTCCAATAATTGTAATACTTACTAAAAGCGCAAGAAGAGAGGCTATTAATTGATATTCTTTTCTAGCTGGAAAGCTTTTGCCAGCTAAATAAAATGCTAGAGTGGCAAATAACGCAAAAACAGCCGTCATAGCAACCGGTCCGGCTGTCGCACCTAGGCTATTCAGGCCGTAGAGCATTAGGTCTGTTACCCATTCATGGGCAATCCAAGGATATTCAGAAAAAGTGTAAGAAAATGGATCACCTTCAGCAAAAGCTTTATTCTCCCAAAGATACTGGCCAGAACGTAAATGCCACCCTAAATCAGGATCCAGCGGAATCCTCATGGACAAAAAAAACATTATCAATAAAACAGTAACGATGAATATCCTTTTCCTGGTTATGTGTTTTTTTATATTTATCCAATTCACAAACACATTATACCAAAAAACTGTAATTAAAAAAAGCACTCAATCAATGACTAGTGCTTTTTTACTTTTTTATATTTAGGCGACTGTTAGCACCATGTTCGTTCTATAGTTACCAGCATTATCCGCAGGTTCCTGCGCGAAGTTTAATTCGGTGTTGTTGATGCGATATACACCTTTACCGTTACCTGAGTCAGCAATCATTAAAGTACGTTCCTCACTTAAAAATACATCACCAGTCCCGGCTGTTACACCAGTTATAAGAGATCCATTTAAATTCGACACATCACCCGGTGACCACTTCATACTATCGGTCAGAGTAATTTGGTGATTTGTATCGTCAAATGATATAAAGGCCGGTTGTGTTGGAATAGTTACTGACCATCCAGCAGCATTACCACGATAGTCAAACACCATAATATTATTCATGTTCATTAAACTAGTTACATTTTGTCCAGCTGTTAAGTCATTGAAGTTTACTTGAGTATCTTCAGCAGTTAGTGACAAAGCACCAGCGCTTATTGTTTGAGTAACATTCGTGTTTGCATTTGTCGCAGCACTAGTTATCTCTAAGGAGGTAAAAACCATGCCTAATGTAATAAATATAATTAGGGTAGCAAATATTTTTTGTTTTATGATTTGTGTTTCTTGGGCCATCTTTTTATGATTTTTATTTTTAACTAACTGTTAGCACCATGTTCGTTCTATAGTTACCAGCATTGTCCGCAGGTTCCTGTTCGAATTTTAAGACAGTATTGTTAATACGATATTCTCCGGCTCCATTTCCTACCGATGCGATCATCAATGTTCGTTGTTCACTTAAATATACATCATCGCTTCCCGGTGTTACACCATTGCTATCAGCTCCGTTCAAGTTCGCGACTTCACCCGGTGACCACTTCATACTATCGGTCAGAGTAATTTGGTGATTTGTATCGTCAAATGATATAAAGGCCGGTTGTGTTGGAATAGTTACTGACCATCCAGCGTTAGTGCCACGGGTGTCAGTGACCATGATATTATTCATATTCATTAAACTATCTACATTCTGACCAGCTACTAAGTCATTAAAGTTTACTTGAGTATTTTCAGCAGTCATTGATAATGTGCCAGTACCTATTGTTTGAGTAACATTGACGTTAGCATTTGTAGCAGCCCGACTTATTTCAAGTGCAGAATAAACCATAACCAGCGTAAAGAATATTACGATTACAGCAAAAATTTCTTCTTGAATTGATCGGATATTCTTATTCATTTCAACTTTTGTTTTTGTTTTTATGTAGGCTCTCTTTTACAAAAAAACACTTTTCCCAGCAAGTAAAGTGTTCATACTTCTACTATGAGTAATATAGTTTTTGTTTTTTCTTTACTT
>JAHIZJ010000084.1 GCA_018814765.1 Patescibacteria group bacterium | reverse complement strand
ACTCCCATGCACCAGAACATAGTTGATCGGTACATGGTCGGGTACAGGGCTAGTTTTCCGTCGTTTTTTGTTCATTACAACCCAAGAGAAAGGACCCCGAAACACTCCCATGCATCAGAACATAGTGATTGGTACATGGTCAGGTTCGGGGCAGGGGTGATCTTTCGCTCCAAACACTGTTTATCCCAATAGAAAGGAGGTGGTTTCAGAGGTACTGTTTTTCGGTAATGAAGCTAGCTTTTTCTGACGTTTTTGCAAAAACAGGAGGAAACTGAAATGAAATGTTTATCATGGTTAGGACCGTTAGTCTTAGTCCTCATCCTCGGCCTGATCGTCCTTCCAGGCTGTAGCGATGAGAAAGGGATTGAGTCGGTGATGGAGCCGGAGGTTGGGGATAGCAGTCCTTTAACGCCTGATTCTCTTTGGAATCCGGGAGGTCCTGTTACTCTTGATCGGGGGTATATCGACTATCCAATCAATCCTTGGTTGCCATTAAACGGGCGTGCGTTTGGTCGCTATATCACAAACAGAGGCTATCACCTTGGTGACGATTGTGTCAGATCACCCGGTACTCCAGTGCATGCAATCTGGAATGGGTATGTCCGATACGCACGTTACAATCATGGTGGTTGGGGATATTTGATGATTGTCGAGAGTTCGATCAACAACATCCCATTCTGTACCGTATACGGTCACCTTGGCAATGCCATGTATCCAGGTGAAGGTCACTGGGTAAGTAAGGGACAGTACATTGGAACCGTAGGAAGCACATCTGAAAGTGGGCAATCAACTCCGCATCTTCACCTTGGAATCCATTATGGTGGTTACGGTAAGCCAACTGGCGAATACCCAAACTGGTGTTGTGGGTATAACTGGTCAACTAGCGGATGGTTCAATCCTACTGGCTTTATGTCGTACTTCTAGGTGCAAAAGGGGAGTCTATAGCACTTGGCTCCCCTTCATTTTTATGTCATTATTCATAATATAAAAAACAATGAAAAAAGCAATAATATTATTTAGCTTATTGTTACTGGTAACAGTGGTATTTTTCATTTCGTCAATAAAACCTAAGCCACAGAAAAAAAATTTAAATGTTTCACATTTCAGTAGTGAAAAAATTGATTTTTCATTTGAATATCCTAAAAACTACGGGATTGCACAAGAAGAGCTAAGAAATAAATCAAATAGTAGCGGACTTGTTCAATCAGGCCAGGCTATTTGGATATCTTTTTCAAATAATAAAAATTTAAATATTGTGTTGGCTAGTAAAGACTACAAAGAATTTAAAGAAATCGTATATACTGGTTCATCGGATATTGTAAATTTGTGTCAAAAAACTGATATTGATGAAGTTGGCAATGGGTGTAAAAAACGTATCATCGGTTCAAAGGAAGTTGTTGAGCAGACAGAGTATATCGTTGATGAGGGTATATATAATTTAATCCACAAATATTTAATTCAGATATCCAGCGATAAGTATAGTGGAATAACAGTTATGCAGGGTTTCCCAGAGATATACAATGAATTAAATAGTGATTTAACTGATGACAATAGTACAATCCCAGTACGTAAATACGCAGAAACAATTATCAATAAAGACGATGCAAATAACTTTAATAACCAGATTAACGATCTAGAAAAAGTAATTGAATCTATTGTTATAAAATAAATATCTTACTGCGGAATCTCTTACAATACAAAATATTTATTACCCTCAGATCTAATCGTTACGGGAATGAGATATAGTGATTTCATTCACATTCCATCTAGTACTATTCGCTATAATTAAAATGATGTCATATATAAAAACATGAAAAAAATAATTATCATCTTAGTGGTTATCTCAAGTATTTTTACAGGATTGGGTATAAAGCCTGTACAAGCTGATATCGTTTATTATGAAGGAAGTATTCTTCTTGACGTAGGGCGTAACGGAGAAGCATATTACATTTATCAGGGATATAAGTACTATCTAGGCAGACCGGCGCAGGCTTTTGAGATAATGAGGCAATTGTCATTAGGAATATCAGAAGAGAATTTCCAAAATGGATTCAGGAAAGTAAATGATGTTCTGCAGATATACCGAGTGATTAATTCAGGATTATACCCCTATATCCAAGGACGGATAATACTACGCCCGAATGTTAATGGTGAAGCTTATTATGTAACTCCCAATCTCGCTGCGGGCAATGGTTATTCTGCCGAATATCTAGGTAGGCCATATGACGCTTTTGAAATAATGACGAAATACGGACAAGGAGTGCATTCAGTATTTATTGATTCGATTCCAAGTGGTAGCTTATAAAAGATCCACCGAAGTCGGTAGTACTCACATGATTACAGAAACTTTCGTACTATATCGAAATAATTTAAATGAAATAATATGAATAGACCAATAGCTACATTAATTATCGTTTTGGTAGTAGTTGTAGTCGGGGTTAGTATCTACAATATCGTAAATGAAAAAACAACGGAAGATACAAACAGTAATGTTGTTAGTGATACGGGAGTAGAGAACATGAGTAAAGCAAAGATTTCGGAGGTAAATTATGAGACTATTTCTTTCCGAGACCAGGATCATTCTATATATTTAGATGTGCCTAAAGATTGGAAAACCAGTAATACTGATTATGAAATTGATGAGAGAGTACCAATGATAAGATTTGAGTTAGATGTTTTTGACGAATATGGTTCTCCGATAGGAGATGCAATGATTGCATACTATAACGCAGGAGGATCAACTTTAGAAGAATGGGCACAGCTACATTTTGTTAATGATATAAAAAGAGAATTTGGTGAAGACTTTATAATGACTTCTTTTAATGGTGAATTGGAAAAAGGTGTAGAAATTATAGGAACAAATAAATTGCATCCACTTTGGCCACCAAACTTTAATAATATCTACTTTTATACATATTATTATTATTTACACGATGACAAGGTTTACGAATTTGAACTACTTTTTCCAGAAAAATATTTGAGCAATTATCAGGATGAGTTAAGCACCTTAAGAGATTCAGTACATTTTGGTGAGCCATATCATTTTGATGAATGGAATACATACACAAATGAAGAAAAAGGTTTTTCTGTTAAGTATCCAACTATCTGGAAAACATCTGAATACTGGGAGCAAATAGGTGGCTTTGTGGGATTTGATGAGATAGAGGATCTTTTTGAGGGGCATAAAGTTGTAATAGTTACACCTACAGAAGAAGGATATACCAGTTCATTGGCAGGACAGACCAGACTTGAGAATGTTCAATTATCCTATCCTCGTATGGGAGATGTTCCCGCGGTTAGAATTAGTGGAGATGTTCCCGAACCGACGTATGGATTTTCTGATTATTCTGATTCGGTATTTGTAATGGTCGATGGAGCGAAGATAAAAATGACATATCAAGAAATAGGATTCGATCTTGAGTCGCGTGAATATTTTGATCAGATGGTAAAGACATTTGAATTTTTAGAATGATTGAAAAGGCAAACTCCTAGAAATCGCCGAAACATTTGAAATCAATTAGAAAATAACAAAAGTCAGGGAAATAAAATCCTTGCTTTTTGTTTTTAGTAATACTGTCATGCCGAACCATGTGCTGACGAAGGTCATTATTGTTTCGGTATATCCATCAAACTCCACCCCATTGTCATGCCGAACTCGTTTCGGCATCTCCAGACCACTAAGCTAATAATTATGTACACATACTATGTTTACATATTATCAAACCATTTTTGTACGGTATTATATATTGGTATAACAAACGATTTATTGCGTAGAATGTTCGAACATAAACAAGGCGGAATCAAGGGTTTTAGTCAGCGCTATCACCCAACAAAGTTGGTTTACTTTGAAGAAACAGATGATGCAACAGCCGCAATCGTCAGAGAAAAACAATTGAAGAATTGGCACAGGGGATGGAAAATGAATTTAATAAAGAAAAACAACCCAAAGATAATTGACTTATCCGACGGGTGGTTTGGAGATCCTGAAATGAATTCAGGATGACAGGCAGGTAGTCATACCCCTACTTTATATTATTTATTATATTTTCTCATATACCCTTCATTCTACAGGGTGTTGCACTTACTCATTGAACTTAGTTTCTTTCATTTTGACTTTTTTTTGATTTTAGGGTATAATACTCAAAGTCTAAGAAAAAGTCATGAAAAATAAAATAAAGGAAAAAAATAGTTGGGAGGGCTTAATTTGTGAATAAACCTCTAAAGTAAGCGGCCGTTTATTGGGTCGTTGTTTTATATCAAATAACTGGTTAATAAATAATTACTAATTTCAGACAATCAATGGAAGCGAGTTCAATAATAGTATTCATAATTGCTTTCCTGGAGATCCTCTTGGGCTTTTATGTTTTGTCTCGAAATAAGAAAGATCCAATAAATATCTCATTCTTTATTGTGGTTATGGGGGTTGTAATATGGATTTGCTCAAATGCGATTATATCATTTCTTTCAAATGAAAATACTATTGAGTTAATTTATAGACTAACCTATATAGCTGGTGCAATAATCGCAGGTGGGTTTCTCTATTTCTCTTGGGTGTTTCCATACAAAATGTCATTTATTAGATGGTCAAAATGGTTACTGCTGTTAATACCCACAATATTCTTGATTATTTTCACTTTTACTACAGACTTTATTGTATCTGGTGTTGTAAAGTATCCCTTATCTTACGACACTACATCCGGTTCGGGGTATGGATTGTATGTTTTAATTTTTGTGGCGTTCTTTTTGTGGGCATTTTATGAGTTATTTAGAAAATTACGTCGCTCGGATGGGATCCACCATTGGCAGTTAAAATTTGTGCTTATTAGTGTCCTCATTCCTTTTGTTGTAAGTCTTGTAACTGATATTATTTTACCCTGGACGGGTTACGATCGGGGAATGTTGATGATGTTTGCAGGTTCTATGTCGTCAGCTGTTTGGTTGGGATTGAATGGTTATATTTTATTTAAGAAATAAGTTTGATGGAAATTCATACAATAATTCTTTGGGTATTGGCAATAATAGAGTTGATCGTAATGATATCAATCTTTTTACGATATCAGCGAACACCTTCGATCTATTCATTATCCGGACTATTACTTGGTTTTTCATTGATGTCCTTTTT
>JAHIZJ010000083.1 GCA_018814765.1 Patescibacteria group bacterium | reverse complement strand
CTGATGCATGGGAGTGTTTCGGGGTCCTTTCTCTTGGGTTGTAATGAACAAAAAACGACGGAAAACTAGCCCTGTACCCGACCATGTACCGATCAACTATGTTCTGGTGCATGGGAGTGGTTCAGGGGTCCCGTCGTTGTTATATTTTGTTAATAAATAAAACGAGCATATTTATCCCCGCATCCGACCGCGAACCTGAACGAAGTGAGTGGTTCATGGGAGTGGTGAGGGGTATTGCCCGTCCTCTACTTACAGAGTACACCCTGAAAAAGTGGTGTCAATGGGGGGTTATGCACATTTATTAGCTCCCGAATACTTCTCATTGTTTTGCACTAACGAATTCAAATGTTCTAATCATTTGACTAAAATATTCACGCGATTCAAGATCAAAACCTGTTTCTTGATACGTCATTTCTATTTTTATTCCATCGACCATTACATATACCGAATCAGAATAATCCGAAAATCCATATGTAGGCTCAGGGACATCTCCACAAATTCTTACTGCCGAAACCCCTCCTATACGGGGATAAGACAATTGAACATTCTCAAGCCTGGTCTGTCCTGCAAGTGAACTAGTATATCCTTCTTCAGTAGGTGTAGTTATTACAACTATATGTCCTGCAAATACATTTTCATTTTCATCAAACCCTACTAAACCCCCGACTTGCTCCCAATGCTCCGATACATTCCAAGCTGATGGATACTTAACAGAAAAACCCTTTTCTTCATTTGTGTATGTGTTCCACTCATCAAGATCAAACGGCTCACCAAAATATACTGAATCTCTTAAGACATCTAACTCATCTTTGTAATCACCTAAATATTTTTCTGGGAGTCGTAGTTCAAATTCGTAAACCTTACCATTGTTCAAATAGTAAAAATACGTATATGACCAAATGTTATTAGATTCTACAGGCCAAAGAGGGTGTAGCTTGTTGGTTCCTACAATTTCTACGCCTTTTTCCATCTTACTATTAAAAGAGGTCATTATAAAGTCTTCGCCAAATTCTCCTTTTATATCATTTACAAAATGCAACCGCGTCCATTCTTCCAATGTTAATCCATTTGAGTCATAATATGTTACCACCGCACTTCCCACTGGTACACCATATTCATCAGTAACATCTAAATCAGATCTTAACATTGGCGTCCTCTCATCAGTTTCATAATTAGTTTCACTAGTTTTCCAATCCCTTGGTAATTTTAAATAAATTGCGTGATTCTCGTCTCGAAAAGAGATAGTTTCATAATTTGTCACATTTTTTTCAACCATTTTTGTGGTTTTATCATCTATTGTGGTTGAGTTTATATTTTTTTTACAATTCTCGTTAATAATATAATAAGTACCTAAACCTATTATTAGAACTATTAGAATTGTTAGATATTTTTTCATAAAATTATTATTACTACTTAACTACAATCGGATAACTGTGCCAGGGCAGATCATAATCATCAAGGATTAACCTGGCATTTTTACCATCAAGGTCCGTTTCCCATAATCGCACGTGATATTGAGAGTCAATCGGTTCTGCGTATACGAACGTTTTGCCAACACCTTCCGAAATAAAAGAATGATCTCCGAGAATGTGGGTAAGGTTTCCATCCTCACGCACTCTATAGAGCTGTGGGTAAGCAGTATAATCACTTTGAACGCCTCGGAGAAAAACTTCGTCTCCGATACTGAAGAACCCGTATACCGAACGAAGCGGGCTGTCGATAAAGCGCTCCTGCGTATTGTAGTCAGTCACCGCATATCCCGAATCGCTTTCAGTAACTTTTAAAACCAAACCTTGAACAAAGAATATTTCGCTGAAATCCATATTTTCGTATTCCCGATATACTTTCTCACCATCAGACATGAGAAATAGATATCGGTTAGTCATGGGTTGAGATTGTAGCGTTACTAAAATAATACCACCATCACTTTCAACAATTCCCGTAGCTCCAAATTCTTCAAAGTTATCGATCACCTCTCCTTTCTCATTAAGAACCGAAATCGATACAGGCGAAGAGTTTGAGTCTTTGCCATCAAGCTCCTGAATATATTGAATGACAAATCTCTTCGAGTTTCGTTCATACACAATAAGGTCAACGTCTGTAATTGTTATTGTCTGAATCTCATTTCCACCTTCAATGTCAATTTCAGATAATATATAAGTAGAGCTTGGATACATATTGGATGCGTCAATAGGGTTGTACGTCTTTACACCCAGCCATACTGTGTTTGTACTGGTTAACCCAAAAAGGTGTGTATAGGTGTAATCGTTTACAATCCTTTGACGTCCGTTCTCAAGTACAGTTAATTTTCCATCATCCAATGCTATCAACGTATTGATTACTTCGTGTTCGATTATATTGGTCTTCACCGATATATCAGATTCATTTGAGCTTTCAAAATCTATTATAAGAAAAAGGCCACCTGCTACAAGTATAGATCCGAAAATAAATATTAAATTGAACTTATGCTTTTTCATTGTTGTTTAGTTACATTATACCAAAATTTGTAAAAAAGATAGAGGGATGGGCGTATGTCCATCCCTCTCATTTGCTACCACACCCGATATTGACTAAGTTCATGCCCCCACATGGGCAGAACGTGACGGGTGATAGTTCCAGACTGAATGAAATTGGAGTCAATGACGTCCAGCTTTTTCGGTCTTCCGTCTGGGTGTCGCTCGAGTACCGATAATACTATTGCTGTATGCCGTCCATATTGAGAGAGGCGTTGGATTACATCGGAAGAGTGGACTGAGTTTATGCTTCCAGTGGCGTAGCTGTACCCAGTAGGTATTTTCAGAACACCTCCAGTTGCATTGTCCACTATCTTGCTGGCAAACACTTTGCACTGGCCACCTTTTCCTATTCCAAGTCCCATGTAATTCCAGTCACCAGCATACCATGAGCCTCCGTTGTGGATGATTCTGGTTGAAGTGCCCCAGTCATTTGCGTTATAGCGGTCTCGCGAGAGTGCATAGCAGATTTCACGATGTATCGCATAAGACCAGTTTGTGGTTGCACTCATCGTAACAGGATTCGAGTCAATTCCCTCCTCCCCAACCTCCGGCTCCATCACCGACTCAATCCCTTTCTCATCACTACAGCCTGGAAGGACGATCAGGCCGAGGATAAGGATAAGGATTGGTGGTGCAATCGCCCAAAAGAACTTCATTTTATTACCTGCCTTTCTTTGAGAAAACGTCAGAAAAAGCTAGCTTCGTTACCGAAAAACAGTACCTCTGAAACCACCTCCTTTCTTTTAGGATAAACAATATTTGGAACGAAAGAACACCCCTGCCCCGTACCCGACCATGTACCAATCACTATGTTCTGATGCATGGGAGTGTTTCGGGGTCCTTTCTCTTGGGTTGTAATGAACAAAAAACGACGGAAAACTAGCCCTGTACCCGACCATGTACCGATCAACTATGTTCTGGTGCATGGGAGT
>JAHIZJ010000010.1 GCA_018814765.1 Patescibacteria group bacterium | reverse complement strand
CGTTTGGAATAGACCTGTCATAAAACCTAGGGCAATAAAACCACCCAGTAACACTAATAGAACTAAATCCAACGTAAGCATTTCTATTTATTAAAATTACTTATCGGATAACCTGGGAAACAAACCATCTTCTTTTTTAACACTTGGCCCGGCGAATTGTTGGCTGATCCTTCGGCTGGTTATGGGCATAAATGGATAAATTAGTTCGGCAATCGTTTTTATCCAGTCAGATACATTTTGTAATACTATAGTGGTTTTTTCTTTGTCATCTGGGGTATGCTTCCAAGGTGCTTGTTCATCTAAGTATTTATTTGCTTGGCTGATAATACCATATATACCTTTTAAAGCTTCATCAAACCTATAGTGCTCAATTTGTTTATTAATAATATCCACTTTATCATTTGATATAGGCTGCTGAGCTGTATCAATACCAACATCATTTTTTTCCATTAAATTGGCTGTGCGACTAACTAAATTTCCCAGACCATTAGCTAAATCAGAATTATACTTTTCATCAAAAAGGGACTTTTTTACGTCACCGTCCTGCCCAAAAGGAAATTGAGACAATAGAAGATAACGAGTAGCGTCAGAGCCATATTGATTTACCAAATCATTCGGATTGATCACGTTACCCAAAGACTTGCTCATTTTTTTACCATCAATAGTAAAAAACCCATGAATAAATTGTTCTTTCGGTAGGGGCTCACCTACAGCCAACAATAACGCTGGCCAATAGATAGCATGAAATTTTAATATATCTTTTGCCATTATATGACAGTCAGCCGGCCACCATTTGGAAAATTTTTCACTCGGTTCTCCATAGCCAATGCCTGAAATATAATTTTGTAAAGCTTCGACCCAGACATAGATATTCTGTTTTTTATCAAATGGCAGTGGTATGCCCCATTTTACTTTCTCGCGAGAAACGGAAAAATCCTCCATGCCTTGTTCAAATAATCCTAGAACTTCTTTTTTTCTTTCTTCAGGTAATATTTTCATTTTCCCTGAAACAATCAGCTCTTTTACTTGTTCTATGTAGTCAGTTAGTTTGAAAAAGTAATTCTTTTCTTTAATCTTTTTCGGTTTTTTATTATGAACTGGGCATTTTCCTTCAACTAATTCTTTTTCAGTAATAAATTTTTCACAACCGACACAATATAAACCTTCATACTTATCCTCATAAATAGAGTTACTGGCCTTTAGCTTGTTTATAAAAACACCAACAGCCCTATGGTGCTCCGGACTGGTGGTCCTAATAAAATTATCGTATTTTATATTTAAATTTTTCCAGGCGATCCGAAAAAGCTTGGCTACTTCATTTACAAATTCTTGCGGTTCTTGTCCAGCCTCTACAGCGCTTTCAGCCACCTTAGCGCCATGCTCATCAGTGCCAGTCAAGAAAAATACTTCATCGCCACGATGCCTATGCCAGCGTGCTAGTACATCTGCCGCTACTGTAGTATAAGCATGCCCGATGTGGGGTTTGTCGTTTACATAGTATATCGGCGTTGTAATATAATATTTTCTACTCATACAAATAAGTAATTAGAAACTGAGTCCCGCCCCGTACCGAAGCATAGCGACTGGTACGGGGTCGTTTACATAGTATATAGATGTTGTGATATAGTATTTCTTATTCTGTTTATACATTTTTTTTACAATTCAAATTACTTTCTTGTTTGCGTTTTCTCCGTAAGCGAGGATGATCATCCTCGCCTGCGGGGTGGTATTTATAATATTTGCACACACTATCAATAATTATTAATCAAACATTATCTACCTGAAACAATCACTACAAATTCTCCACGTACTTTATCTGGATTATTTTCAATATAATTCATACACTCTTCTATCGTCTCACCTATCCGTTCTTCAAACTTCTTTGTTAACTCACGAAACATTACTACTTTTCTATCAGGACTTAAAAATTGATTTAGCTTAGTCAAGGTTTTTACTATTCGATGAGGTGATTCATAAAAAACAACAGTAACCTTACTTTCAGTAATTTGTTTCAAGAGTGTTTCTTTACCCTTTTTATGTGGTAAGAAACCTAAAAATAAAAAACGATCGCTCGTCACACCCGCCACACTGATCGCACTAGTTAACGCTGATGCTCCTGGCACTGGAACTAAACTTACATCAGACCCCAGCTTCTCTAAAACATACTGGACTAATTTATTTCCCGGATCTGAGATACCAGGTGTGCCGGCATCAGTGACTACCGCGATCGACTTTCCTCCTTTTAGCAATTCTAAAACCCTATCTAGTTTACTGATCCGACTATGCTGATGATAGCTCAGAGTCGGCTTCTCTATGTTATAGTGCTGTAATAATTTTTTTGTTACTCTAGTGTCTTCACATAGGATAGTATCTACCTCCCCCAATATCCTGATTGCTCTGAGGCTAATATCCTCAAGATTGCCAATTGGTGTAGCTACTATGAATATATTTGCCATATTTTGTAGCTAAGTATCTGAGCTATCGAGTGTGTTGTCTTTAGCTTTGCGCTGACCAAAAAAATCACTGCTGAATACCTGAATTATCGCAGCCACAGGTATGGCTAATATAATACCCATAATACCTCCCAAGCGCGCACCTACCAGCATAGCAATAATCACTACCACAGGATTTAAACCAACTGATCGTTGCATTACCTTTGGCACTATAATCTGGTTTTCTAATTGTTGAATAACAACGTATAAAATCAAAACCAATAAAGCTTTTACGGGCGATTCGGCGAAACTTAGAAAAAGTGCCGGTATAGCCCCGATAATCGGACCGATAAATGGAATAAACTCAAAGAGTCCGGCGATTAAAGCTAAGACTAGCGCATATTTTACATTCAAAATCAACAATCCAACATAGGACATCAAGAAAATTATAAAACATAAAAGCAGTTGCCCTCTCAACCAGGCACCAATTTTGCTGGTTATTCTATTACCCAAGTGCGTAAAGTATGGTTGGTATTGGGCCGGCGCAATTGAATGTATTACTTTTTTCCAGCCATTTCGCTCTAAAGTCAGATAAAAAGTAATTACCATTATACTAATAAACGAAGCAAGTCCACCAAAAATACTTACCAAGCTGGAGAATATTCCCGAAGCCGCCCTACCCAAACTTTCATTTACAGTCTTGAGCGATTCAAGAACACTGGTAACAATCGCACTTTCCCCCGTAGAATCACGCAATTGTTCAAACCCTGTCACAATTTTATCGTAATATTCCGGAAAGACTGAGATGAGCTGTCCTATCTGATCAGTCAAAGGTGGTATAATCAGTACGATCACCAAACTAAAAATGCTTAACAGCATGACATACAGAATTGTCGCGCCCAGGACACGTGGTATCTTTTTGTCCTGCAACCAATCAACCCAAGGCGAGATCCCTGCCATAAATATCAGCGATACAAAAAGAATTCCTATCACATTTCGTATGATATAAACAAACCAGATAGCTAATAATATCAGCACAACTTTAAATATTGTGCCGGTAGAAATTGTTACTGTTTGTGTGTTTTTATCAGCCATTTTGTTATATATATGCAATATTGATTATACCAAATTTAGCCGTGTCTGTATAATTAGATGTGCCTACCTATCATTTTCTTGTATATTGGGTTTGCTTTTACCGGTCCTATCATTACCAGGTTAGCTTTTTGCTGTGTAAATAATTTTTCTGCTACTTGTGATATTTTTATTGGGTTAACCTTTCTTAATTGCTGGTCAATCTCATTTGGTGACATAATCCTGTTTTGCAGTAAAGCTTGCCGGCCAATAAAGGATGCAATATTTCCCGAATCTTCCAGCTGTAGGGTGTTTTTTCCTTTTAAGAACTCACGTGCATTTTTCACCTCTTCATTCGATACACCGGATTCTTTTATCAACGCCAGTTCTATTAATATTCCGGTAATGGCCTGCTTTAATCGTGCTTTGTCCAGACCTGCTTGAATATAAAATATTCCAGAATCTTCATAAAGGTTCATGTCAGCTTTGATATAATACGCCAACCCCTGACGTTCACGAATAGAGATAAATAAGCGTGAACTCATATTTCCACCTAATATTACTGCCAGTAGTGCTTGGCTGTAGCGCTCTTGATCCTGATATGAGTAGCTAGGAAATCCCAGGCATAGCTGTACCTGTTCTGATTTTTTAGTTACTATTCCGGTCCTTGTCTGACTTTGTCGGTTGATTCTGTTTTTAAATGTCTTTTGGCCCTTGCCTCTTTTCAATTCTGAAAACAAATTGGCTACTTTTTTATTTATATCTTTATTAATCGGTCCTGATACTACTATTACTGTTCTGTTGGCTGTATAGTATTCTGATAAGTATTTTACAAATTCATTTCGTTTGAACTTTCTTATATTCTTTCGAGGTCCGATAATCAATCTGCCTAGTGAATCATTTGAACCAAAAATAGTTTCTTCTAAAACATCCTCGATATATAGCATCGGATTATCTTCGTACATGTTTATCTCTTCAGTAATAACTCCCTTCTCCCGTTCAATCTCCTCAGCATCAAGCTTCGATCGCTGAAGCATGTCTGACAAAATATCCAAAGCCAGACTAATCTTATCTTTGTTTATTTTGATATAGTATCCCGTATGATCTTTGGAAGTAAACGCATTATACTCCGCGCCTACACGATCAAGATCTTTTGATATATCCAGGGTAGTGGGTCTGTTAGGTGTTCCTTTGAACATCATATGTTCCACAAAATGCGACAATCCATTGGTTGACTGTGTTTCATAGCGTGAACCGGCCTTGACCATAATCAAAACAGTGACCGCTTGAGAATCATGACGCGGTACTGTTATTATACTCAATCCATTTGATAATACCTTTTTGCTATAGCGCATTAAATCTTTCACTTATTATATCTCTTAATTCCTTTATGGAAACTCTTTCTTGCTCCATAGTATCACGGTCTCTAATGGTAACTTTTTTATCATCTAGCGAGTCGAAATCTACAGTAATGCAGTAAGGTGTACCGATCTCGTCCTGTCTTCTGTAACGACGTCCAATCGAAGCAACGTCATCATAGGTACACATGAAATCAGACTTTAGCATATCATACGTTTCCCCAGCTAACTTAGCTAGTGGTTCTTTTTTTGACAATGGCAGTATGGCAATTTTAATCGGAGCCAAACTTTTATGAAGCCGTAGAACAACTTCCTCTTTCTTATTACTCTGTGTGGTAGTGGTTCGGCCACCCTCCACTACTTCATAGGCATCCAGTAAAAAAGCCAAGGCCGGGCGCTCTACTCCAAATGAAGGCTCGATAACATATGGAACATATGAGTCATTTTCATCCTTGAAGCTCAAACCATGAGCTTTCAAATCATAGTCAGTTCTATTGGCAATGCCAATTAATTCAGCCCAACCCTTATCTCCTCCAGAGGCGGATCCGCCTTTGGCGGAAAACGGCCAATTATATTCCAGATCTATGGTGGCCTTAGCATAATGAGCTAACTCACCTCCCTTTTGGGCTTGCTTTCTGATGTTTTCTTTTTTTATACCTAATTCCAAAAACCAATTGTATGATTCGTTAACCCAATAGTCAAACCATTTTTTATCCTCTTTTGGATGAACAAAATATTCCAGCTCCATCTGTTCAAATTCTCTAGATCGATAAATAAAATTACCAGGTGTTATCTCATTACGAAAAGCCTTGCCAACCTGGGCAATGCCAAATGGTATTTTGGCACGTGAACTCTGCATCACATTCTCAAAGTTTACAAAAATATTTTGGGCTGTCTCTGGGCGTAGGTAAGCTGTCGCTGCCGAATCTTCAACCGGTCCGACAAACGTCTTGAACATAAGATTAAAGTCCTTAGCTAAGTCTAAGTTTGATTTACCACAATCAGGACACCCTTTTTCTATTTGGCTTTCTTCAAATCTATGATGACACTCTTTACATTCTACCAACTTATCCGAAAATCCACTCAAGTGTCCGCTCTTTTCCCAAACTGTAGGATTTGTAACAATCGAGCTATCCAAACCAACTACATCCAGGCGCTCCTGAACGAACTTTTTCCACCACAATTTCTTGATATTGTTTTTCAGCTCAACACCCAAAGGTCCCCAATCCCAGAAGCCACCCAATCCGCCGTATATCTCAGAAGAAGGAAAAATAAAACCACGCTGTTTGGCCAGCGAAACAATTTTTTCCATTATATTATCCGTTCTTGACATTATGTTTGCTTTAATGATATGTTTATTAGCTGTCCAAATCGTTAGACCTTTCTTAGCACCTTAGCTAATGTTAGCTTTAGCCCAGGGTCATCAGCCGGGCTCACCCAGACTTTCTCTGCTTGCGCATGTAGGAACAAACCCACCTATTACTGGCTAGGTGGACCCCTCCTTACTAGCGCCACTGGACACTGAGAAAGTCTGGGTCCTTTTTTTTGTAACCAATATTTTTATTATAACGATTATTTGCTTTCTAAGCAAGAAAAAAGCCCAGCTAGTATTACCTTACTGGGCTATTGTTAGCATCTCATCTAACAATGGCTTCGTCACCATTATGTGACCCTTGTTGTGCTCGCTGAGCTGGTCCAGTCACACCCCTTGCAGTTCACACTGACTCGACCGTCAAGCAGGGTCCAATCAGCCTGTCTTGTGTAACACTTAGGACAAAGGACACATCCAGCGCTGGCATTTCTGTCATTGATCGCTCGTTCTATTCCAAGTGTTTCTTGATGCAAGGCACTCCTTAAGGGTTCATTCAACATATATCTTGTTGTTCCCACGGTCCCTCCCTCCTATGTTGGCAGTTCTTTTTTGCCAATCTATATTATACTTAACAATAGAAATTGTCAATAAAAAGGACCAGCACCTAAAATAGATACTGGTCAAAGACTTTCATGGGTAGTAGGCTCAGGTG
>JAHIZJ010000082.1 GCA_018814765.1 Patescibacteria group bacterium | reverse complement strand
GAGTGCTTAATATTATTGATGATGCAACGATTTTAACTTATGACATTGCTTCTATTTTGTCTGGAATCGGATTTATTATTGTTAGTTTTTCTAAAAAAGTATAAAAGCCGAACATCACATAACAGTGTGTATGAGGTTCAAGAAAAAGTGTGTTATAATTTTAAAGGTTGCACTTTTTCTTTCACCCAAATTTCGCCTTCTCTATAATAAAATAATAAGGAAGTCGGCGAAACTTCTCATACACGCAAACGCGATATGCAAAATTCGCTTCGCTCTTTTGCATATCGTGCGGCGGGTACCCCGCCTGATGCACTCGTTTGCTCCGCGAACATCGCACATCAGCGGGTATCCAAAATGTCTGCCCTCCGCCAAAGGCGGATGTCAGCCACTTCGGATCACCCGCCGCACGTTATCGGAAATAAATTATTTTCATTTTTTCGATTGAATTAAAAAAATGCCAGTGGTAATCTTCTGATCGTATCGAAAATTCCCACTGGCAATACGTTGTGCTCTTTCGTCTAGGCGCACCGGCGCAAAACACGGAGACTCCCGATGTTGCTCGCACCCCAGCGCATTCGCGCATTGCGGTCCAGCCAGCCCTTGTTCCATGCCCCGAGAGCGTTGCGCCAACGAAGCAAATAGACGTGATGGGGGTACTCGGCTTCTGTTGCTGGGCACTTGGTGACAAGATCGTGGCGACGAAGCTCCTCGGGTAGTTGCCCCAATCGTTCCGTGATGAACCTCAGGTCCTCCTCGCCAACGACACTACCGCCCTCGTCAGTACGTATAAGCATCTCGTCAACGTTTACAGATGTTTCACCCGGTTCGAGAATCCCGACGAAGGCCTCGAACTGACGACCATCGATTACGAATGTCATATTATCCATTGACATCCCCCTTGTTAAAGGCCTACGTCATCTTCCACGTCTATCGCGGACTTAGACATCTCAATTTATCAAATTCACCATGTTTGTCAATACAGTGGGGGGTCAACAATAATCCAATAAAAATGAAAATAATTTACATCCGATAACAGCGTATGTCCGGCTACACGTAGCATGAGTAATCTTTATCTGAACAGAAAAGTCCTAGTATTATCCCAAATTTTCAATTATGCTAAAGGTAGCTTCGCCCAAATCGCCGGTTCTCTCCAGTGGTATGAGCATAGCTCAATATTTTACCACTTCCGTTCACCAGCGACTTCGGACACACGCAAACGTTAGCTGACATGTTTGTTGGGCTTAATAATATGAAAATGACAAAACGCTTCAGTTGGCATAGCAAATCCGGCGGATACGCCGAAGATTATTTAATAAAAAAATTTTTTCCATCGCTTGGATTGGAGTTTGATAAAATTCAAGAAAATAATGAAGAAAAAAATCCCGATGGCTGGATTTTGCGGAACAAACAAAAAATCGCACTCACTGAAATCAAACTCATTAAGTATCATTCAAAAAGCAACACAGCTCACTCTGGCGTTGTGAGAATCACTATTGATAGGCCAATACAAGATGCGATTTCCCGTGCGAAGAAACAATTTAAGAGTATTAAAACCAACCTTCCAAAGATTTTATACTTAATTTTAGATGACCCCTTTGCAAAGTCAAAAAGTATCTTAGCAGCCGCTTTTGGTCCTTGGATAACCATAGAAAGAGCTGGAAAAACGGTTTATAATGGCCCGAGAGGTTTTCATCCAATAAAAAAATTAAAACAAGATAATAAAATTTTAGGAAACTGGTTATCAGCAATTATCTGTTATATCCCAGATACAGAGGGATACAAACTGCTCATTTTTACACCGCAAAATATGATTGACAAAATTCCTAAAGAGCTAATGCCAACAGAAGCAATACAAGAAAAATGGGAATATTCCGATAAGTCGATAGTGAAGAAGAAATAAGGCCCAACAAACACATCACCTAACACGGGCTAGCCGGTTCGCGAGTAATAAATTAATAGACATATTATATGAATCAAATAAATGTTATTGTAGTAATTGTTTTTCTGCTGATATGGTTGATTATATACAACACATTTTACTCACCAAAAGCACGCATTGGAATAATTAACCGACAAATTTACCGTCTGCCTATAAAAACAGCTAGAGCTAAACGAGATAGGCCTGATGCTGCGAAAGAATTGGACGAAATGTGCAATAAAGCGCTTAATATTAGATATAAGATGATAAGTGCATTACTTGATTATCATTTTGACCCAGATGAGGATAAAGAATATATCGAGAAAGTGCGACAAAACATGCCTTTTGAATACCGCAAGTAATATCAACCATTTTCTTTATCCAGCACTACTCGCTCACCCAAATCCCGATTTCATCGGGACTTCGGCTAGCCCGAGACGATGTGTAAAATTCGGCTTTTAACTTTTAAAATAATATTATGAACAAAGCAACAAAAATTACATTAATAATTATCGGTATCCTATTGTTATTAAATGGAGTGCTTAATATTATTGATGATGCAACGATTTTAACTTATGACATTGCTTCTATTTTGTCTGGAATCG
>JAHIZJ010000081.1 GCA_018814765.1 Patescibacteria group bacterium | reverse complement strand
TATTATTAATAATTTTAATAAAGCAGGATTTAGTATTATTAAAGAGATAAAAATTTGGCCGAAAGAAAACCTATTTCAAAACGATAAAATTGGAGATTTTATTTTTATTACAAAAAAATAATACTAAACTTTATATAAGTGTTTGTTTACTTCTAATTATATGAACCAAATAATATCTACTCTAAGATTAGAGAATGTTCAATCCGATAAACTCCAAAAGTTTATTGAACATTGGAAAGAAATCAAAGATCTTCCTTGCGAAGATATCAAATTCAAAAAAATCAGTGAAACTACCTTAATCGCAAAACTATACTATCCTCTTAATATCTTTGATAAATCAGTAACACAATTTATCACTGTTTTATTTGGGGAACTTTCATTTGTTACAAATTTCGGCAAAGTCAAATTTACTGATCTTGAATTACCAGATGAAGTTTATAATTGGTTTCTTGGCCCAAAATTTGGGGCAGAAGAATTGAAACAAAGATTTAATGTTTCAGATTGGCCAATGTTAATCGCAATTATTAAACCTTCATTAAGTCCAGAACTCAGCATAGACAAAGTCAATGAGAAGATAGAAGATGTCCTAAACGGAGGTTTTCATGGGATTAAAGACGATGAAATGCAGGGCAATCTCTCGTTTACTTCGTTAAAAGAAAGAATTCAACTTGCTAAAAAATACAAAAAATACATTCCAACAGTAAATTTAGATAGTGTAGATGATTTTAAAAAATTGCTCGGCACAGAAGAAGCTAAAGATATTGGAATGATTTTAGTAAATGCCTCAACAATCGGATTTCCGATGTTGCATGAAATTAGAAAAATCACAAATGTTCCTATTCTTTCGCATGTTGCACTTCAGGGAGTTTATGGTTCAAGCTTTACTCCAAAAGTATTTGCCCAGCTACATCGTCTATTTGGTTGCGATGCATTTACTAACCCAATTGGAGAGGTTGAATATTTTGACGTGAGTAGAGAAGAAGAAAAAGAAATGGCAGTTGAATTCACGAGAGAATTGCCCATAAAAAAGACCTTGCCTATGCTCACAGGTGGAGCAAGATTGACTAATCTAATGGATATAATTGATCCCTATGAGAAAATGAAAGTTCCCTATGGTGCGGTATTTGGTTCATTAATATTTGCTTCCGATGATTCTCCGACAAATATGTGTAAAAAAACAATAGAAGAAGTAAACAAACACAAGAAAAGATAAAGTCGCGACCCATTTTTACTTGCTCCGTTTCACTCCGCACCACGCTGCGCTCTCGCTCCACTTCGTTTCGCTCGTGTCACTTAACAAGGGATATACGGTTCGGGGCTCGGCTTGCCCCTCACCCAAATTTTTCTTCCACTTCGTTTCAGAAAAACTTCGTATATCCCTAACGTTATACGTAATAAAATTTAATTTGACACTAATATGGAAAATAGACCAAAAGTCGGGGTTGGAGTTTGTATCATCAAGGATGGCAAAGTTTTATGGGGCAAACGTAAAAATTCTCACGGAGCAAGTCATTGGTGTTTCCCCGGCGGACATTTAGAATTTAATGAATCATGGGAAGAATGTGCTAAAAGAGAAACTCTTGAAGAAACTAACTTACACATTAAAAATGTCCGCTTTGCCACAGCAACGAACGATACTTTTTCGGCAGAGAAAAAACACTATGTCACTATATTTATGCTAGCTGATTTTGATTCGGGCGAACTTAAATGTATGGAGCCTGAAAAATGTGATGAATGGGATTGGTTTGACTGGGACAACCCACCCCAACCCCTATTTGAGTCCGAAGTTAATTTATATAAACAAGAATTTAATCCATTTAAACCCGCGTCAAATTAAATTTTACAACGTATAACAGCGACTATATGCCATAACAAGTACAGCACATAGTCGCAAACGTTAGCTGACATATTCCTTTTCTTTCCCCTAATCATTAAGTCGGGGCTAACTTTGGTGCTGTCCCAATATTGACAGTGCATTTCACATCTGATACACTATTGTCATATTTATGAAAAGCAAGAAAAACCTCTTAGAACAGCTTAAAAATTTGCCCTATTTCAGTAAAAGTTCGGTATACCTGCTTGGTACACAGTTAGGGATTAAAAAAAGCACGGTTGATACATATATCAGTCGCTTCTTGGGATTTAGGGAAATTTTCCAGCTAAAAAGGGCTGTATATGTGTCTTCGGATTTCTATAACAGAAATAAGGATAATATTTCCTATTCGTTTTATCTCGCCAATGTTATTCGTACTCCGTCATACATAAGTTCATGGGCAGCGCTTCAGTACTATAATCTCACCACAGAAGCCATCCACTCTATTACTTCGGTAACACCACAAGTTACTAGAGAATACCATACAAAGGTGGGCAGCTTCGCCTATCAGTCTATCAAGAAAGATTTATTTTCAGGCTCCTCCTTGGTTAAAAGTAAATTTGATTTTTTCATCGCTTCACCTTCGAAGGCACTATTTGATCTGCTCTATTTCAGGACTCGTCAGTTTCGTGGCATGAACCGGAAGAATATTAACGCACTGATTAAGGAATTAAGGATAGATGTTGATGAGATGGAGATGGTGGAGATACAAAAGTTTTACACTCTAATTAATAAATACATTTATGAGTGAGCAGATTATAACAATTCTTAAAAGAGAGCTTGATGAGCTCTCGGCTTATGGTGATCTTGATGCCGAAACCAAAAGAAACAAGCTTAAAGAGGCTTTGCAGTATTACATTCTCAATTTCATCTATCATCATCCCGAATACAGTAAATGGATGATGTATGGCGGCTCAGCGCTTCGAATCATTCACGGACTTGATCGTATGTCGGTGGATTTGGATTTTGAGGTATCGCACGCTGTAACAAGTGAGTTTTTGGAGGAACTCAAAAAGGAACTTGAAAATCATTTTGAAAATACGTACGGCACTGATTCTAATTTTCTAACGATCAAAATAACTACAGGCAGGGGACTCCTTCTGAAGTTCCATGTTGGTGAAGCGTTGAGTTTTGGTCACGCCTCAAATCAGGTCCATATAAAAATTGATCTAAATCATTTTGTCGCTCCTAAAACAGTCACTGAGCGTCGGCCGATGAACCGAGATCAGCTCTCTTTTGTGATTATGACTTACAATATGGCTGCTTTGATGGCAAGCAAGATTGCCGCCATATTTTTACGCGGAACTCGCGGTGTAGGCGAAGTGGTGTACGAGGAAAAAGGACGCGATATCTACGACCTTCTTTGGTATATGAATAAAAAGGTAATACCTGACATTGATTATCTTGTTGCAAGGGGTATTGATGTAAAGGATCCACGCGCACTTTTTGACAAGCTCACACTACAGATGAATAAGGTAAGTGACGAGAATCTTAAGCAGGACCTTATGCCGCTCTTTACGAACCGCATGTACGTCGAAAACTGGCTTCAGAGTTGGCGGGAAAGCTATCTGCGGCTGCTTGATGATTACAAAATCCGCACAGTGACAGAATTAGAGCATATCAGAGTGCACCATGACTTAATGCCCGATAATTTCTATTTCGTTTATACTTATAGAACCGAGGATAGTGGACTAATTCGCGTTATGTACTCCATGAGTGATTACTGGATTGAATTCAATGACGGCAACCTGCCAACCAAAGAGAGCAACAAAATAAGAGATAAGATTGAATTTACGAGTAGTGGGATGACGAGTCATCCGCCATCAGAAGACAAATTGAGGCAGTATGCCACTCTTTTTTACCAGAAGACGGAAGATTATTTCACTAAGACTAATCGGGTTATGCTGGGTGATACAATCACAACAAAACTCATACGCATGACGGCAGATAATTTAAATCCAAAGGAGCAGATTGTGCTTAATAAGTCGGCACTGCTCTCTTGTGAACTGGACGATTTACTCAGATGAGGGAAAAGAAATTTGAAAAATTTTTATAACACACCCGCCCCGGGCGGATAAAAGAAAAGGAATACATCAGCTAACAGCGTATATCTGGTTCCTCCGCCCGAGGCGGATCCACCCATACCCCGCTGAGCGGGGCATCAGATATACTAAAACGTTGTATGACATATACTTTTCCTTTCAGCCTGTCGACTATTACTTTTCTTTTATGAGCAAATTTGATTTCACTTAGACATGCCACAGTTACCAAAATATACTTTGTTCGGATCAGGAAATCCTGAAATCGAAGCGTCAATTCAACCCGTTCTTGGCCTACGAGGGTGGTCACTGTTGAGTATGAAGGAAAAAGAAATTGCTCGCCAGCAGCTAGAAAATAGCGGTTGGCTTGAGGAGTACTCTAGCGAGATATTGCGTACTATTACTCACATGAATCACAAGTATTTGCGAGTATTACCAGGTAAACATCTTCACGGAATCGTACCAAAAAATGATTATCACGGTTATGGAAATGAATCTGAAAGGACGAAAGCTGCTCTTAATGACTTCCAACATATCCTGATTAACGAAAGGTCAGAGTCAATGGTGTACTACATGCTTTCTTACTTTGCAAGTTTATACATCAACAACACTTATTACCAGTGGGCCAAACAGGCTAAATCAGCAACAGAAAGGCAGAAGAATCTAAATGACGCTTTTGAAAAATTTGACCGACTTGCTAATTGTATAAATCACATTTTTGAACAGTTCTCTGTAAACTTAACCCTGACAAGAAATGGTTTTGTACCAAGACAAGATGATAAAATTACTGAGCAAATTTACCTGCCGACTTTAAAAATCTTATCTGACCCTAAATGGAAAAATGTCAGTGGAGATTTAGAAGACATGTTTTTAGCTTTTCGAGATAAGAATTACCCCGAGACGATTACTGCTGCCCACCGATCGATGCAACGCTTTCTGCAAATACTAGTTGGTAAAGAAGGGAAAAATGCCAAGGGGGAGGTCGGCAAACTATTTAGTAAAGCAAAGGCGGATGGATTAATTCCAGTCAACCGATTTACTGAACCAATTATTTCAGTTATTCAGGGCTATATCGTATCAGAGCGCGCTACTAAAAGTACAGCAAAACCAATGACTACTGACGTTGAATCAACCGACGCACTTCTTATGATGAATGTTGTTATGGTTTTTTTACAACATTGCCTACAAAACAGTACATAAACACATCAGCTCCTAAAGAATAGTATCAAATTTGCTCATTCAGAAAAGCACCCGATAAAATCGGGGAAAGGAAAAGTATTCATCATATAACACGGCGTATACGCCACTCCACGTTGTTCCGCAGCGCATACGCCGAAACGATATATGGCATATACTTTTCTTTTCACGGCTGACGCTTACTACTTTTCTAAAATGAACAAATTATATTTTCATTTTATGAGAGGGGAATATATGGTGTTTTCTCCGCTTCCCGCCAGAGGCGGGCACGGCGCTACGGAAACGATTTTAAAAATTATGGATCAAATTTTTAATAAAAAAGAGTACATCTATTTGGGTCAATATAAAACTCCCTTGATTTATAATTGGCTTTTACAAAACTGGGCCGACAACAAAACAGGAAAGAGATATGGATTACCCAAATTAGACGGAAGGCTTTTACTGTTAGACGGACACCTCTTTATTTGTAAAAAAGACTGGGAAAAAATTGAAGAATGGACAAGAAAAACAGTTGAAGAAAAAAACAACAAATCATTTGAAAGCATATTTAAACTTACAAAAGAAAAAACTGACAACATGTTAAGTATTGCTAAAAAGTTGCAAGAAAATAAGGGATTAAATATTGGTAATTTTGGTATGTTTTTCAAAACAATGAATGAAATGGAATATCCTTGGTTTTTTATGCTTCCGATGAATGATGAATTAGAAAAATTCATAAAGAAAAAACTATCATCTTCTAATCTTCCAGGAGATTATCTGCAATTATTTTTAAATCCATACCGACCAACGCTACTGCAACAGCAAAAAAGAGAAATTATTGAAATCATAAAAGAATTAACGAGATTAAAAATACTAGACAAAATTAATAAATTAACAACGCAAAAAACTTTTAAATTTTTAAAGAATCACCAGCCAGAAGCGTACAAAAAAATTAAAGCGCATATCTCAAAATATCAATGGTTCGGTATGATGCATATGTGGGGCGAACCGTTTTCTGAAGAAATATTTTTAGAACAAGTAAAAAACATTTCTGCGCCCAAAACACAAGAAAAAAAGGTAAATTTACCAAAAGAATTAAAATGGCTGCAAAAACATACGCAAAAACTTTCTTACTGGCGTAACTATGTTGCTGAAATTTGCGGAGTTGCAAGCTATATGGCGCTTAATAAACTAGAAGAAGCTTCAAAAATTATAGGGCTTAGTTATAGCGACACTATGTGGCTTGCGCCGCAAGAATTTTTAGACAGCCTGCAAAAAAAGAAAACCCTACCCAAAAAAACCATTGAAAAACGAAGAGAATCTTTTGGCTTAATAATGAATAATGGAAAAATTATCATATCAACAGGAGAAAATTTAAAACAATACATTAATTACGCTTTAGAAAAAATTGTAAAAAATAAGAAAGTAAAAGGCACGGTTGCCAACAAAGGCAAAGCAAAAGGAGTGGCGAGAATAGTGCTTTCGCCCAACGAAATTGGTAAAGTTAGAAAGGGTGATATAATGATTGCATCGGAAACCACCCCTGACTTTGTACCAGCCGCTTACCGAGCGGCGGCTCTAGTGACGGATATTGGCGGAATAACTTCACATGCCGCTATTATTAGCCGAGAGATTGGCTTGCCCTGTATTGTCGGTACAAAAAATGCGACACGAATTTTCAAGGATGGAGATTTGATAGAAGTTAATGCGAATAAAGGAACAATAGTAAAATTAAAATAATTTATGAGCGTAGAAAATACAATTTTTAGCAGACATACTGAACGTGCTGACGGAAGCATGGGCTATTCCCCGGAAGAAGCAGATAAAATATCCGAACAATACCCCTCATTAACAAAAGAAGGCGAGAACAGGGCACGAGAAATGGCTAATCATGAATTCGGAGAAATGGTGGACACTATGGACGAAAACGGTATTTTTTTTATTGGCGGTTCTTCAGAAGAAGAAAGGACAAAAGCCACGGCTGACGTTATTGGGGACGAGTTGTCGAATAAATACAAAAATAAAGACGAGACAGTTGTTTTTACAAGGCAAGACATCGATACAATGAGAAAACAAGTAAAGGAAAAGGGTAGTAAAATTTTAGACAACATCAGAGAGACTATCAGGGAACATTCTGATCAAAAATTAGTTTTTACATACCCTCTTTTTCTTAAAGAATTTGGCCTTAGACCTCACCACCGAGACAAACAGACAGGCGGGCATACTGCATATATGCAAGAGATGTTAAAACAGGTTGAGAACAACGAACACAAGGCAGTTTTAGAATGGTTCAAGAATGAAGGAAAAATATCTGTTGGAGATGAGGAGCTAACAGTGCCGAGCCCATTAGAAACTGCTGAAACTCATTTGAGAGGCATAGAAAGATTAAAAAAATTTGCCGAGAAATTTTCTGAGCAAAGATCCATAACAATCGGGTTCGTGGGCCACGGGTGGCAACTCGATGCCCTAGCAGTCTATCTAGCAAATAATGGCGAGGTAAGTGCGGAAGCATTTGAAAAATTATTTAAATCAGAAGAAATTAAGCAGCCGGAATCTGGTAAGATTATCGTAAAAGGAGAAAAAGTATCGTTTATTTATCGAGGGAATGAATACCAAATACCAGAAGAAATTCTCAATAAGGAGTAAAAGGTGTTTAAGAGAGGGGCAATTCACCCTTTTAATTCCCCTCTTGCCCCTCTCTCAAACGAGAAAAGAAATTTGAAAATTGTTAAAACAAGTTTTCTTTCAAAAAACAAAAGAAAAGGAATACATCAGCTAACAGCGTATATATGATATGGTTTCACCATATCACATGATACGCAAACGTTAGGTGACAGAACAATACATTCTTCCATCACTACTGTGACTGGTGGGAATCAGGGCAATTTTTCTTCTGCTGTTTGAAAATAAAAAGCCCGAGTCAGGTCGCAGCAAATCTGCGACCCAACCCGGACGTTACGCATTCAGTTATGCGCTTTTGGCAGGCAGGTAGTCTTTCCAGCGGGGCATCATCTTGTATCCGAAAATCCGAGCAAGCCAGTGTGCGCGCCAGAAATCCTTCAGTGCGCCCGCCACCCAGTCATTGATGACCCGGAGATGGGCCTGTTGGTAACTGTCGTTCGGTGAAGCTTTGGCTTCGTTTGCGATACGATGCTGTTCGTCCGTCCAGAGCTGAATCGACTCCGCCATAGCCTGAAGTATCTGGTCTACATCGGATTGCGTGATGACGCTTTTTGGCAGCGCATCGTCTGCCGTCCCCATCCAAACCGAACTGAACTTCTTCCGAAGCATACAGTGCAGCTGGGACTTCACGATACGATCGATGATGAGAAAAAGCGCCAAGTCTCCGAGAACAACGGCATAAGCACCGTACCTCGACCACTGATTCATGCTGCCCAGAATGCCCCAGGCAATCAATGTGGCAAGAAACGAGAACCACATGATCGCGATTCCCTTATTGGGACTCCTACTAATCTTAGCCAGTCTTATGAGAAACACGACGTGCCTCCCTTCTCGTAGATGCCGGAACGATATTCGCCCTTGAGCACCTGCTTGTGAAAGAGCCGACCGACGTTATTCGCCGATCACCGCGAAGCTGGCAGTACGCTATTCGCACTCCTGCTTAGCAGCTGTCTATCAGTATATCGGACAGTCAGCTGACAACCAAGAACGATATAGTATACTCTTTCTAAGGATTTTGTCAAGGTTTAACGCCGAAGAATAATTGCCCTAATTCCCAAACCCTTCCCTTCTGTCGGGTAAAGAATGTATTGTTCCATCAGCTAACAGCATATATCTGGCTACGGTTCGCCTCCGGCGAGCCTCCGCTTATATCCGCCTCATCGGCGGACATCAGATATACGCGGACGATGTGTAAAATTCGGCTTTTAACCTTTAAAATAATATTATGAACAAAGCAACAAAAATTACATTAATAATTATCGGTATCCTATTGTTATTAAATGGAGTGCTTAATATTATTGATGATGCAACGATTTTAACTTATGACATTGCTTCTATTTTGTCTGGAATCG
>JAHIZJ010000080.1 GCA_018814765.1 Patescibacteria group bacterium | reverse complement strand
TTTGTTTTTATGTAGGCTCTCTTTTACAAAAAAACACTTTTCCCAGCAAGTAAAGTGTTCATACTTCTACTATGAGTAATATAGTTTTTGTTTTTTCTTTACTTTTTGTTTTTTGGGTTTTTTGTGCCTCTTTGCCCTATTAATGAGCCTTACTTCTATAAGTATAGCGCATTTTTTACTATTTGTCAAGATTGTTTCATAGTCTTTAATGATTTGTATGCACAGCCGATGTTAAATTTATATACTATTCAATTTCTTAATGATCCCTATGTATTGTATAATATAAATATCATAATAATTTTTATTACATGAACAAGCGTTTATACCTAGGAATATTTTTAACCGGCATGTCTATTTTAATGCTGGAGGTGGCAATAACGCGGATTTTGTCAGTAATTCTATTTTATCATTTTGCCTTTCTAGTTGTTTCGTTAGCTCTCCTTGGAATCGGTTTGAGTGGTTTCTATATTTATTTATTCCCAAAAACATTTTCCCAAGATAAAGTCAGAACGCAATTGCCACTATCAGCTCTTTTATTTTCGATATTCTCAGCCGTACTAATTATTTCAATTTCTCTATTTGATCTAGAAAGCATCTATCCCATAGCCTGTCTAACACTAATACCATTCTTTTTTGGTGGTCTCTGCCTTGCATTAATTCTAAAACATTATGCAAGCCATGTAAGTAAATTATACTTCTTTGATCTTGTTGGCTCCGGGATCGGTTGTATTTTCGTAATATTTTTATTAAATATTATGAGAGCGTCGAGTGTTGTCCTTCTGATCTCAAGTATAGTTGCCCTTACAGCGTGGATTTTTTCCACGCTAAATAATTCATCCCGAGTAGTTAAGCAAAAATATATTTGGGTTTTGTCTATTCTTCTTTTCCTAACTCTGATAAATTCTTTTTCGCCATTATTCATTGTTGACTACTCAAAAGGATTTCTAGAGAAAAAGGTAGACGAGCAAGTTGAGTTTGATAAATGGAATTCGTTTTCTCGAATTCTTGTTTACTCAAGTGATTTCACCCCACATGCTAAGAAAATTTTAATTGATTCAAGCGCATCTACTTCCCTGCCCAATGCTCCAATCATACTGCCCCACCTTGAAGAAACTAAAGACTCGGGGAAAATGAGAAAAAAGATAACCAACCTCCCTTATGAACTACGTCAGTTTGAAAAATCGTTTATTCTCGGTCCAGGTGGCGGCCAGGATATATTGACCTCCTTAGTATATGGCAATACGAATATTACCGGTGTAGAAATAAACCCCATTATAGTCAACGACATTGTTAAGGGCAAGTATCAGGATTACGTAGGAGATTTATATAATTATCCTGGAGTAAATGTTTTTGTAGATGAGGGACGCAGTTTCCTTGAAAGAGATGACAACAAATATGATTTAATCCAAATAACGTTTGTCGATACCTGGGCTGCGACGTCAGCAGGAGCGTACGCTCTATCTGAAAACAACATTTACACCGTTGAAGCTATGAATGCTTATTTTGACCACTTGAATCCCAACGGCTTACTATCAATGACTCGTTGGTGGACTGAACAACCGAAAGAGTCACTTCGAGTAGTTTCACTGGCTACAGAAGCGTTAGATCAAATTGGCGTTACAGACCCAAGCAGTCATATCATTATTATTGGTGAAAGAGGCTTTGACGGACCCGACAACCACGCTGCCTCTCTTTTGTTCAAAAAAACTCCATTTACTCATGAAGAAATATTATTATCTGAAAACTGGAGCTCAGAAATGGGTTACGAAGTAATCTATACCCCAGAACATAGAAACGATCCTATCTTTACAGGATTAATCGAAACTATTGATCGCGATTCATTTTATCAAGACTACGACTATGATGTCAGGCCTGTGACAGATAATCGGCCTTTTTTCTTTAATAATCAATGGCTAAAGGATTGGCAAAAAGACATAGGAATTACTGGAGGAGTGCCTGCTGTACATGCAGGAACAAAATATCTCTATAACCTATTTATTATTCTAATAGTATCTATCGTCTTATTAATGGTTATACCGTTGTTACTTTGGAAACGTATCAACGTATTTTCAGAATCTAGAGGCTCTGGACGGGTTCTTGTGTACTTTGTGTTGCTGGGGTTGGGATTTTTAACAGTTGAGATGTTCCTAATGCAAAAACTAGTTCTGTTTCTAGGACACCCGGTATACTCACTGTCAGTAGTGCTTTTTTCACTTCTTGTATTTGGAGGTATCGGTAGCTACATCAGCGGATACATCAAATATGAATCCCTCGTCCCAAAATTAAGAATTGTCTTGGTAGCCTTGGTTCTAATTTTTTTAGCCAATCTGTTACTTTTGCCCATTATTTTTGATACTTTTTTACAATCAACCCAGACATTGCGTTTTATTATTTCGTTATTAATCCTATTGCCCCTGGGTATTCTAATCGGGATGCCCTTCCCTCTTGGCATTAAGCTGGTCAATCAATCACACAGCAAACTCATTCCTTGGATTTGGGGATTAAACGGAGGGGCTTCGGTTTTGGGTTCTATTCTGGCTTTTATTCTATCTATTAATTTTGGGTTTAACTTGACGCTTATTGTGGGCGCAGGTTTTTATATACTAGCGCTGGGTATGGTAAAAAGATTCTGATTGTTTATTTCTTCTCAGTTTTGCATAAGCCCCGACCCCAAATAGTATTATTATTGATATCAATGATATAGCGTTGGACGCCGTTCTTATCGGTGTATTTTTGAATTCTAAAACCAGTTCATGAGACCCCATGGGAATATTAAACTCCATTAAACCAAAGTCATCGTTAACTATAATATCCACTGGTTGCCCATTGAGCTTAGCCTGCCATCCTGGAAACCAAAATGTATTAACTATCATTATTACATCAGTGCTGGCATTAATTTTTAACTTTCTTTGGTTTGACTTTTCAAAAACCAGACCTATCTCTGCTTGTCCCTCAAGTATCTCTGTTTTCTGATATCTATATTCCAAGTCATGCCAAAGAGCATAATTAATATCATCAACAACTTTATCGACGCGTTCTTCCAACTTATCAATATTGTTGTACTTAGGAAATATAGCTGTTTTATACACAAAAGTATTTATAGTATTTGAGGCCATAAGCTGATCGTGTATTAAATAATGTGGCGCATATCGTTGATCGGGTTTTTTGGGTAGGTAACCCCCTGATGGCTTAAGAAATGGTGAGAAAAACCAAATGAGCAGTATTAGTATCACTATGGTTGCACCAGTTAAACCGTATGTAGCTTTTGGTCGTATCTTTTTATAAATCCAACGATAACTCTTCTGCAACTCTGGCCACACCAGAATACCTGCTAAAAAAGCTGTTGCTAAGTTCGTTAAGCTTAAGAAGCGAGACGGAAACTGAATAAACTTCATGAGATCAATATTCTCCCAAACAAAGAGCGTTGTTGAGTTTGTAAACAATATTCCAACTACTGCAAGAAAAAGAAAAAAGAATACAGCGCGACTATGTATCCTAGTTTTGGTGCGCCAATTTTTCAATATCAATGTAAACCCTATAACCATCACTAGACTCGTGACAAAGCTAACCTGAAAAAACATATCATCACTATTCCAATAGTGACTAAAAAATAATTCTCTAAAACTTATAAAATGATCATGGTAATCATAAGGTGGACTGAATAGATTATCTAGCTTGAGATGATGCCTTTCAAAAAAAGCAGGAATCCAAAAGAAAGCAGCTAAAAGAAAACCAATAATTATCGAACTAAATGATACTAAATAATATTTAAGATTTTTTTTGGAGAAAAGAACTACCATTAAAAAAACCGCGGGAATATAAAATAGTGTAGAAATATTATGGGAAAGTAGCAGTAGCGCTACAGTAATGCTACCCCAGAAGAAATATTTATATGAAATCTTTTGTCCTAACCTATAAAACACAAAGAAAAGTAAAGGCGCAAAGGCCATAGCTAAATACTCAGAAAAAGCTCCTCGCTCATACATTAAACCAATGTGATAAGGCATCATTATGTATATTGAGCTGGCTAATAGGGCTGCATGTCGGCCAAAAAACTGCTTTGAAAGGACAAACATAAATAAGTACGCCAAGCAGGTTGCCAGTATCAGAGTTAATTTTACTGACAGAACTAAGCTAAAGCCTATCAAGTGAAACATCTCTGCCAGATAGAAGAACAGTGGCTGATTAAAATTAAAAAGCGGGCTACCATAGCCAACCCAGACATTTGGTACCCAACGAGGTAAAAACTGTCCGTCACGAATTCCTTCGTCAAATTCTGATAGCCAAACCATGTATAGTTCACTATCATGGTTCTTAGGAAAACCATCTTTAAGTAATGGACTAACGGATATCAAAATAACTACAATGCTTAGCCCTAAGAGTATCCAAGTTTTTTTTGATGGAAAACGCATCTGGTGTTTATTTATTCATCACAAGTATATTGTATCTCAATAACTAACTACCAGCAAACTAGATTTTAATGCAAAAAACTGCTATATTGAGAATGATTAATCTACAAACAAAAAATGAAAAAAGCAAAAACTATATTTATCATAATCAATTTGGCAATTGTTGCTTTTTTAATTTATTATTTAGCCAAGCTAGACTATCAACAAATTGGTGAACTGTTTACAAAATCAAACAAAGGATTATTGCTTGCCGGGCTGGCTTTCTACTTTTTAAGTTTATATTTCAAGATCATTCGTTTCGGCCGAGTAGTGGAGTATTATGGCTATAAATTTTCTTTCAAAGACAACGCCTTTATTCAAATGGTTGGTATTGCAATCGCCATGATGACTCCCGGACGTTTAGGAGAAGCCAGCA
>JAHIZJ010000079.1 GCA_018814765.1 Patescibacteria group bacterium | reverse complement strand
TCTTTCCCAAAGATGTTCAAATTGAGCTTTTTGCATATCACTCAGCTGTCGGCTGTCAATAACAACTGCGATTAAATCGTCAATGAATGAAAACATGGCGATTTTATTTTTCCATATCATGGTTAAGCCATGGGTATTATGAGATTCCTGGACTAGCCTGATAGTACGGACATACTTTGGTCCGACTTCCTGTCTTTGCCTGGCCTCAGGAGAATCATGCATGATGGCCCGAACCGGTATTTTTTTATCCACGCGTCTCTTAACAAAATCATCCCAATATTCGCCCATTCTACTCAGTAGATCTTCGGCCGAACCAAAGGCTGAGACAGCATCAGCTTCTTTTAACACCTCTTCCAGTACAAGGTTCATTTGTTCCGTGCCCTGGTAAAACCTGACCGAGGGTCTTTTTCTGTTTTTACCTACCATAGCTTCTAATTGGGGCAAGGCACTTTTTAGCAAATCGGCTTTTTGTTGGGCGATCAAAACCACTCGCTCGGGTTCTTCGGCACTGTAGTGTCGGACCTTTTTCTTTAGAAAAGTACTGATATATCCGCGATCTTTTAGAATTTCCAGTGTTTCATACACAGTTGAACGTGGAAGACCGGCTTTTTGGGCTATTTTCTGCACAGAAGCTGAGCCAAGCTCAAGACAGGCCAGATAGATATCGGCTTGTTTTTCATTTAATCCACTTTGTATAAGTGTTTTTTTAATGTCTTTAGTCATATTTGTCGATAAAAGCGACAACATTATTATATCATAATGATACCGTATTTATTGATGTTTGTCAATAGCACAGTATTATTTCTACGGTAGTGGCGACAGGTGATTACATCTAGTGTATAGTGTCTGGTCAGTCTAGTTCTTTGAGAAATTGAAACAAACCTTAGCCTGTAGCGAAGCGCTACAAGGAGAGCATGATGAGCGAAGCCTTGCGTATACGGGTTGAAGCCTTTTTCCGGTTATTTCCATTCATTGCAGAATTCACCGAAGCCCACAGAGTCGAAGAGCCACCTACAGTACAGCCAATTGATCTTGATCTGTTGGACTGTTGTGGCTATACCAGCGCGTGGCATAGACGCTGGATTGATTACAGCGGGGGACATGAATTACTCTATTTACTTGACGAAGAGGGTAACTTAATTAAGGAGCTGAGACCAAGCGACCGTGGTAACGTAAGAACAAATATCTTCCGCCCCTCTACCTGGTTTGCCAGCTGGAGCATCGAGGGTGAAACTGTGCATGAAGCTATTCAGACGCAAGATAATACCGATGACATTCGGTATGTGCTCAAGGTCTTTGATAGTTTGCATGAATCACGCTTTCTCCATTCTGATCCCAGTCACGGAGTAAAGATTGCCCTTTACAAAGTTCCAAAGGATTGGGTATTTGCTTATTGGATAATCCATCTCGAGCAAGCTATGTTTTATGACCTAAGAGACAGTCTAGTAGCTATGGACGAACTGTAGTCCTGATATAGCCACAGTCACAAGCCCCCGGTTATCGACAAAAGTCATAATCGGGGGTTCTTTTTTACAGATAGGATTTTCCTTTTCACAAAGAAGCCTGTACAATTATACTCATGAAGCTCAATATATTTAACTACACTTTTTCAATGAATACACATCCTAGATATTGACAAGATTCATTTCTTAATATAAAACTCAATCAGGTCTGGTTTAGAACGGTGTTCTTTCATAAGGAGGTAAAACGTGCGCGTCTCAGTCCGTTTAGTAGTACTGTCTCTCCTGGTTGCAGTTCCCATCCTAGCTCAGTCGTCGACATCGCCCAGACAACTCTATCAAAATGATGACTGGCTAACCGGGACTGATCAGGACAAGGCTTTCATGGGTGTTTGCGAAGTGCTGGAAGACGTTCTGGCGCGTTACGAGATCTTTCGCGAGCACGAGAATAATCCAATAGACCTGGAGGGCTGGCAGGACCTTGAACAGAAGTTCCACTTTGCCGTGATGATCGGGCAATGGAAGCAACACCTCAGGCAGGATCTCAATACCTATCTCACACAAGATCCGCCGGGCCAGCATACTGAATCAGCCCGCCTCCTTCTTTCATTGCTGGATAGCGGAACAATTCTTTACTTCGAGATTTCGTTTGACGGGGGGACCCTCTCTCCTGATGACTCATCTTGGGAGTTCTATCGTGAGTGGCTGAAAATGGAAGCAGAGGTCTTGGGCGCGCGTCCCTACTGTCAAGCCAATGAAATTCGTATGACCACCTTGATTCGCTGGGCACAAGAAGACGGCTTTATTACCCAAACAGAAGCCGAGGAGTATCTCTCACTCGTACAGCCTGCTCAACCTTGAGTGGGCTTCTTTTATTACAATAAAACAAGTACACTTAAATACATGCGACTTTCGTTATTCGATTATAACTTACCCAAAGAACTAATCGCTCAAAAACCTATACGCCCACGGGATCACTCGCGGTTAATGGTTCTGGACAGAAAAACCGGTCAGATTGAACATCGGCACTTTTATAACATCGCCGAATATTTAAAACCAGGTGATGTTCTGGTGCTTAATGATACTAAGGTCTTCCCTGCCAGATTAATAGGAAAAAAAGAAACAGGTGGTAAAATCGAAGTTTTCTTGCTCCAATCAATAAATACAAATACTTGGTCATGTTTATTGGGTGGTAAGGGTCGGCGAGAAGGTCTCTCCATATCCGTAAGCGAGGTTGGCCAACCTCGCCTGCTCGGTAAGATTGTTGAACAACTCCCTAACGGCATCTGTCATATTAAATTCAATCAATCAGGTGCCAAACTAATGACTCTTATTAATAAACTAGGACAAGCTCCCACACCACCCTATGTAAAGCGTCTATCCAACCTGAAAGAATACCAAACAGTATTTGCTAAAAAAACTGGTTCTGTTGCTGCACCCACGGCTGGCTTTCACTTCACTAAAAAATTAATCAATCAATTAACAAGGCTTGGTGTCCAAATCGAATACGTTACTCTGCATGTCGGCTATGGAACGTTTCAGCCAGTAAAAGAGACCAACATTGAACAACATAAAATGCATCCAGAGTTTGTCGAAGTAAATATATCAACTCATCAGAGACTATCGAAGGCCAAAAAAGACGGCCAGCGCATTATAGCTGTGGGTACTACATCAGCTCGAGTCCTCGAAAGTCTACCCAAAAAAACTCAATCAACCAATCAACCAATCCACAAATTAACTAATATTTATATCTATCCCGGTTATAAATTCAAATTTGTGGACGCCATGATTACCAACTTCCATCTTCCAAAATCAACTCTAATATTACTAGTGTCTGCCTTGGCTGGTCGCACTAAAATTCTTAAAGCCTACAACCAAGCAGTAAAAAAACGCTA
>JAHIZJ010000009.1 GCA_018814765.1 Patescibacteria group bacterium | reverse complement strand
ACCTCCTCCCCATTTTTTTATTGTAGTAACGTAAAAAGTTTTTGTTTCTCTATCTGTGTATAATTATAGCATATAATGATAAAAAATACAACACAAATTGTTTTTCTTTACAAACCGACGGCTTACTTGCTATACTCATCAACTGTTCTTTTTTATATATTGCTGTCTAGCTGTCTAGGGTACTATAAAGGAGGTCTTTGATGAAGAGGGTTTTTACTATCGTCACTGGTACAGGATTTGATCAACTTAGAGAGATTCTTCCATCATTTGAAGAACAACAAGTTGCGACACCTTTTGGGGACATCTACGTCCAAATGTTTGATCATGGTGGTAATACCTTTGTGCATGCGAACCGACATTCAGCCCACGCTCCCTTAGAACAAAGACTTTGGCGCCTCCCTATGTGTTTTGACAGGGGGGGTCGTGAATGCTTCCTCGATCCACGTCCATTGGTCTATGCCTTGGAAAGTTTTCATCCATTGCACCGCTTCGGTACCACCGCTGTTGGTACTCCGCAGGATCTATCGGTCGGCTCAATCGCACTGCTAGAAGGGCACCTGACTCCTGAGTTTGGAATTACATCTTTCTGCGGACTCCATTCCGGGGCCGAATTTCACCAGCCCAAGGGACAGGTCTTTTGTACCTGTCATCATGAGCTGTTGGACACAACGCTAGCTGACTACGATTGCAGAGTTGTATCCAAAAATGTTCTACGCATAACTCGCGGTCCCGGCTTTGAATCACATGAAGACGCCGATCGCTTGCGTGACGACGGCATTACCATCGTCGGCATGCACACAGCTCTGCCTGAAGCTTACTGCTGGCATGAGCTAGGCCACCTGATAACCGCGGCTGGGGTTATTACAGACTCTTTTGATGAACACCCCGATCAGCCTACGATCGAACGGATCGCTAAACAACAGGGTCAAGCGCTATTTAGAACCTTCTTAAAGGTTGCCGGCTTGATCGCAAGTGCTGATGCAACCACAACGCCACTTAGCTGCAGCTGTCCAAAGTTTCCGGTACCTGGCCTTTCCGATAAATTGTGCCTAAACGAATAAACACAGCCCCCCCATCCAATCAAACGGATGGGGATTTTTATTTACATCGAACCAACTCCTAAAGGTTGTAGGAGATAATAAATAATAAGAAGGCCCATTACTTTAGCCACCGTAAATAATCCGCCGAAGTCCTCAGCTTATTCAATAACAATAATTTACCACTACGTAGGCGGATCTGGCTTTATTTAACTACTGCCTACCTAAGCAAGGTCCTGCGAATCAGGATAAATAACCCCTGCCTACCGTACCTAAGTCCTTACTCTTGAAGGCGGATAACGGGATCCTGATTACTTCAATGTCTGGGGCTTTTGAGATGCCGGATCGTTGTCCGGCATGACAGTATAGTGAATTTATTTGGCTACTATTAATAACCCCAGCATATCAGATTGTTACCGGATAAGGTTAACTGTACAAGGTCTTGACAAATCCTGCCAATAGTGTATAATGCCAGGTTACTTTGGAGACGGCTAGTTTAGTCGCTTTCGGGTGGCGATTGTACGTTTAAAACGCTATAGCTAATGCTGTAGCACCACCGTTCGTCGGAACTTGAACAAGGGGGAAGGAAAAATGAAGAGTAAGCTGGTATGGGTCTCCGTTGCACTCATCATTGCGACGATTATCCTCTGGGTCGTCCTGATCAATAGGGTGAATGATGATGTCAGTAAACTAAGCGCCGCCATCAAGAATTCAATCGCCGAAGCTGCTGAGACCGACTCACTTCGTCAGGCGCGTCTCGACTATCAGTTCGACCCAGAGAAACGAGGCTCATTCGCCAAACGCTTCGAGGAGCTTCACGAAAACACTCGAGTCTGGTTCGTCGATGAGGGTCTCTGGCAAATCAGGTACGCCGAGGCCGAAAGCTGGTCACGACAGCTGTGGGTGCGGGCACTCGAGACAATGTACAGTACAGTGCTGAGTGCAACGATGAAAGACGAGGCCCGGACCAGAGAGCTGGTCGAGAATATGGTTGAAGTTACCTTCTATGACTACCGTCCGAAACGCACTCGGACAGTCAACCGTGTTATCAAAGAATTCGGGTACATGGGAGAGGAAGTCACCGAGTTCATTACTACGACAATAGACTTT
>JAHIZJ010000078.1 GCA_018814765.1 Patescibacteria group bacterium | reverse complement strand
TAAACTTTCCCGAACGACTCATAAATGAGTGAGTATTTATGTCAGTGTATAGTAGTTTAACTATCTTCTTACCCTCTTTAATTTCTACTACGGGTCGTTTTTTGATATTTATTTTCTCTTGCAAGACCTTTCTATAAGATGAATTATTTATTTCTTTGTCCCATTTTTTTTGACTTGTGCTCGACCCTATCATCAATTTTATACCTTCAGATAGATCGGACGGCTTCATAACATATCTATTCTTATTGACTAGATATTTTCTTTTAATTTCTTTTTTTGAATTAATTAAAAATGTTTTTGGAACATTATTTCTTATTACTTCCTTTTCTTTTTTAGTAAACAAATATTGATAATTTTTATCGAACAGTATGGCAAACAAGCTTTTTATGCCAATTAATCTATCGTGTAAAGTATTCATGACAAACAGTTTCTTATTACGATAAGATTTAAAAAATCTTTCACAATATTTTCCCTTTTTAAAGTGCCTAATTTCACCTGCTCGTCTTAGAATATCAATTCTATTACCTTTATAAATAAGATAACCAACTTTATCATTTTTCAAGTCATTCAAAGTAACCAAAAATGACTTATGACCCTTTGAGATAAAATATTTATTCAACAAATTATATTCAGTAATAAATAATCTGTCTTTTGGACCTACTATTGCTATAGTTGGTTTTTTCTTTTTACCACCATTCATAATATATTGAGTCATCATATTCTGATAAAATAGCATAACGTTATCCAGTGGCCAAACATATTCTTTAGGTATGAGCTTATACTTTGTCATTACTCTATCGTAGGTGTCAAAACATCTCTGAGAAATTACAACACCTTCAGGGTAATCTGAATTGATCTCAACAAATTTAAATGTTTTACCATCCCAAAAAGCATCTATTCTCATCATGCCAAACCCCTTGGTCCTGGGTATTGTCAAAAATAGATCTTTTTCAAAAGAATCAAGTTTAATTATTTCTTAAAGCCCTTTAGATTTATAATACTCATCTACTATTTTTTGGATGGCACCAAAAAGTATCTCACATTTTTTGGATAGGTCATTGGACTGCTTTCTGGTTAAAAAAACACAGTTAAATTTAACAGGTATAGGATCTTTGTGACCTTTTAAATAAAAATCGTTTTTATATAATTCTTTATCTAAATGTCTTCTTAATTGAATAAGTCTGCTAACTGGCAGGTTATTGAATCTTTTAAACTCATTCTCTGTAATTTTATTTATATACATTGGCTTTCTCATATTTTCTTTTATGTATTATCCAAATCTAGGAATAGATGTAAAATGTTGTATCCCATACAATTCACCTGCTTTATCTAAGAGTCTATTAAAATCTTTTGCCTCCTGACATTTCCAGTCTGAAAAAATACAATTTTTAATAGTGCTTGTGCTCATTATATCAGTGTTTGATAATTTATCAATATACTCCAGTGTTAAAGAAGTTTTTATGGCTGGTTTATACTTGCAAGCTTCTGTGTCTTCTGGAAACTTCTTACTGGCTTCTAGCAAAAAGCCAACAAATTCCTGCCATTTATCTAATAGGATTTCTTTTGTCCCAGGCTCTTCTTTTACCCATGGTGGTTTCGGTGGTCTTCCACCTGTAACCGTAAGGCCACTATACTCTGCTACTACCTTGCTTTTTCCGGAATCTAAGCTTAGGCAAATCTTTCTTGGTTGGATTTGTGGGGTGACTACCTCAATACAAACTTTATTTATTGCAGAATTTTCTAGATTTATCATCGTTTTTTCTTATTTTTTATTAAACCTTTTTAACCACGCCTTTTGTAGCATTAACCTCAACCTTATCACCATCTTTCAGAACTTTAGTAGCGATTTTTGTCCCGATCACACAAGGCACTTTGAGCTCTCTGGCAACAATGGCTGCGTGGCACGCCAAACCACCCTCATCAGTAACTATCGCCTTAAAACCTTTAATATATGGGAGGTAATCAACAGTTGTCATTGGTGTAACTAGTATAGATTGGTGCTTCTTCTTCTTTAGTTCAGCCACAGATCGAACAACAGTGACATTACCTTTTATCATACCATTAAAAACTGGGCTTCCTTTTATTATGTTTAAGCTGTCTCCTTTTTCATGATATATCTTTTCAGCTATTTTTTTCGCACTTATATTAGTGTATAGTTTTATTTTTTTGTCTACTGCAACTAACGCATACCGATTATATCGTTTTATTAATTCTTTTTTATCAACAACAATATTATTTTTCAATAATGAATCTTTTAGTTCCTGATAATTCATAGAATATATGAACTTATTTGCCATATTGAATTTACCCGATAAAATGCTTCTAAACCTTGAACTTACACCAGTGTCTGTCTTATTATAGAATATTCCACAGTTATTTTTTATTGCTATCATCCTTTTTAATACTCGGCTAGATATTTCACTTTTTGTGTTCATGTCAATTAGCGTAGGAAATCGATATATTGCATAAAGATCTGTATAAGCTCTATGGAACGTGTCAAGAAATAATATCAGATCGTCGTTTGATGCATTAGCTTTTACCAAGTGGCTTACAGAAGCAATTTGCTTTTTTGTTTTTATCAATTGCTTTTCTATTTTCGATATACTATCTAATAATGATTTATCATCCTGACTATTCAAATATTTATTAAAGCTAGCTGAATCCCTTTTTGAATAGTATACTGTTAGAACGTTCTTGTTTGAAGTAACCAGCTGGTCACGATAACCCCAGGGTAGTCTTTTTTTCATATCAACTACATAGGCTCTGACCGCAAGGTCGGCAATAAATAGTGGGTAGCCAGCTCTGGTAAACACAGGTATCCATGTTTGTTTTTTTATTTTCATTGTCACAACCATTTAAATACCAACTTAGCTAAATCATTCGACGTTATGGTTGGTTTTAGCCATTTTTTTTCAGGGATATATTTTTGTTTTACATAATCATATATTCCAACCAAACCCGTAGATATTAAATCTCTAAACGACATACTAAATAATTTCTTTAAGTATTCCTCTTTCATTCCCCCTCTATTAAATATATCATATGCCCATAGGGTGTTCAGTCTCTCATTGTCCCGCGAGAAGAAAATAATTATTCCTGTAATCAATTTATCGATTTCATACGATTCAATATTAACCAGTTCCGATTTGTATTCAGAGTTCTTTAATATCTTTAACCAATTATCACGGATAAGATTTAGGTATGTAATAGATCCCTGGCCGACCAACGGTTTCACTCCATAATAGAAATTAAGTATTAAAAATATTATAAAAAGACTAGGGTATATTTCTCCTTCAGCTAAAAGTTCAATTATTGTATCTTTTTCCAGTTCCACAGACAGGTGTTTAAATCTTTCATCCTGTGGTACCAATTTATTACCTTTCAAGTACATTCTCAAGGAACGGCTTTGACCCGGATATTTTCTCCAGAAAAAATGTGTGCCCTTGCTTTCTTTCTCGTTCCAGGTTACAACTATACCATTAAATGAATCTAATACATTTTTACGAAATGACTCATTTAACAGTGTATGGGTTACTATATTATCCTTTTCCAATAGATCAACCAGACACCTTGCTGTTATTTCTTCTTGTGTAATATACAGCAGTTCAGGCAAGTTTTTTCTTAATTTCTCTTCAAAAAGTCTAGGCCATTGGTGTTTCACGATAACTGATATTTGGTCATTATAGTTTTGACACTGTGAAAAGTCCATATCCTGAATTGTTTTCAGTTCATCTGATAAAAATTCTATTTCTTCCTTGTTAAATTCATTCAATCTTTTTGCTTTCTTTAAATTTACTATAAAGTCAAAATCTCTTTTTGGAATAAGATTAGAGTTATACTCTTTTTCTCTGTTAGTAAAGATCGGGATACGTTTATTTTGAAACATAAATCCATTTTTACTAAAATAGTTGTTTGGTGGTACATCTCCGCTGGATATGTCAATAATTGCCGGTTGTTTTTCTAGCTGTAATAATTTATTCGTATTTGCAATTATATTACTTGATATTAATAAGGGATGGTTCAAAACCTGGTGATGGTCAACGATATTACAAGCCATCTGTTCAGGGAATTTGATATTTAACTGCTTATATTCGTCTGTAAATAATTCCTGAAATTTATTTGATATATTTTTTTTTAATTGTTTTTGTCGATAAATATATTCTTCATTCTTATCAAATTCATAAATACTTTTCGAATAATCTGATAGAGGAATGTCTAACTCAAAAAAACGTGAAAAGAGTGGTGAATACTCCTTTATTTGCGATATTAATTGACTCTTTTGTTTTATAACTTCTTCTATAGTCATATGAAAGTATAGTACAAAAACAATACGTATTTTTTTATTCTCAACATAATATTGAAAAAAAACAAACTACGGCTCCAGCACTATAATAGAATCACTACTTAATTAGCAATTATTTCATCAATAATCTCATCTACCTTTTTCTGAAGATCTTCTATCGTTCCATCATTCACTAGATTATAGTCAGCCATTTTTACGCAATTTAACAGCTGAGCCTGACTACCCTCACCGGCGAGCTGAAATTGTTCCTGTTTTCTGAACTCTTCAAATGTCATTTTATCGTCATCTCTTTTTCTTAGCTGGGTACGTTCATATCGAATATCAATCGGTGCGTCAACGCTAATTAATACAAAATCACCAGTCTCCTTCAAAACATTGATCTCATCCGGGTGTCTCAAGCTGTCCACTATCGACAATTCTTCTTTATTGTCTTTTATCTTTTCTAACAGCCTCTTGGCCAATACACCCGGTCCATGCTCTTCACGAAGCCTGTTTCCCAAAGCAATCAAGTTTTCGATTGTTTCTTCCTGACCCAACTTTTTATTTTCTTCACGCAGAATATTTGAACACGAATGATAAATAAAATCGTTGGCTTTCAAATAGTCAGCCACTGTTCCTTTGCCAGCGCCAAAATAGCCAGTTATTCCAATAATCATATTATTATTCTTTAATTACTACATCTCCCTCGGCTGGCTTCATTACCTCAATTTCATCTTCAAATAATATTCTGACCTCCTTATTCCATTCCGGATTATCTTTGTACTCCTCAACCTCTAGTCCAGCTTCTCGTAGATAATCAGCTGATTTGGTATTGCGATATATTTTTGCATAGACTAATCTTTTTACCCCGGCAGCCACGATATATTTACAACAATGAATACAAGGAAGAAATTTAACATACAAGGTCGAGCCTTCCGTACTTGCTCCCGGTATAACAGCTGCTTGTAGTATGGCATTGTGTTCACCATGAATTGTGCGAACACAGTGCCCTTCCTCCATCATATGTCCAATATCATCACAATGCGGTAATCCGGGAGGAGACCCGTTATAACCGGTAGAAATAATACGGTTGTTCTTTACCAAAACTGCTCCGGCCCTCAGTCGGTCACAGGTGCCTCGCTTGGCTACTATTCTGGCCATAGCCATAAAATAGTCGTCCCAGGAAGGTCGATAATATTTTACTTCTGTCATATTATAAAGTTAATTATGAACCAACTCTAATACCGGGTCCCATAGTTGATGACAGCGTTATACTTTTAATATACGTTCCTTTTACTCCTTCGGGCCTAGCTTTGCGTATGGTATCAATAAACGCTTTTAAATTGTCTTCCAATACCTTAGGCTCAAATGACACCTTACCAATAATTTGATGAATGTTGCTTGTTTCATCTGAACGAAATGCCACCTTTCCTCCTAATAGTTCTTTTACTGTCTTCACCGGATCGGGTGTGACCGTTTCACTCTTAGGATTAGGCATCATGCCCTGAGTACCCAAAATCTTGGCTATTTGACCAAGGTGACGCATCATTTCCGGAGTTGCTATGGCAACATCAAAATCAAGTTTTCCGCTAGCTTTTATTTCTTTAATTAGCTCTTCACCGCCAACTACCTGAGCGCCCGCTTCTTGAGCTTTTTTCTGATCTTTTTCATTAGCAAAAACTGCGATTCTTGTTTCGCGTCCAGTGGGATGTGGTAACATAACGGTAGCCCGAATTTGCTGTTCTGGCTTTTTTGGATCTGTTCCAAGATGTATGTGTATTTCCACAGATGAATCAAATTTTGTATTTGCAGTCTCCTTGATTAGGCCAAGAGCCTCTGTTAAAGAATATATCTTATTCTTGTCTATCTTTTTAATCAATTCTTGATATCTCTTGCTACGCATTATTTTTTCCTTTGTGGTGCAGTCGTTCCCTGGTTTACCTCTCATTATAGGAGGACTCAACTGGAATCTCCCACATTATTAGTTATTATTTAACCTTCAATTTGAATACCCATATTACGCGCCGTGCCTTCAACAATCTTCATCGCACCATTTATGTCATTGGCATTTAAATCCGGCATTTTTATTTTAGCAATTTCTTTTATTTGCTGACGTGTAAGGCTTCCCACTTTTGTCCTGAGAGCATCACCCGATCCTTTTTCCACTTTGGCAGCTTTTTTTATCAAGTCTGAAGCGGGCGGTGTTTTGCAGATAAAAGTAAATGATCTATCTTCGAAAATTGTAATTTCAACAGGAACAATATCTCCGCCCTTATCCTTGGTATCATTATTGAAACGCGAACAAAAGTCTTGGATATTCACACCATGTTGTCCTAAGGCTGGACCAATCGGAGGTGCCGGCGTGGCTTTACCACCTGGTATCTGTAATTTAACAATTGTCTTTACTGTTTTTGCCATAGTCTATATTTTTTTAATTTGTAGAAAGTCAAGCTCAACGGGTGTTTCCCGACCAAACATGGAAACAAGCACTTTTACTTTTCCGCGAGCCTCATCTATTTCATTTACCTTACCTTCAAAGTCTTTGAACGGACCATCAATGATGCGAACCGCTGAATTAACGCTAACGTCAATCTTATACTTCGGCTCTTCTACGCCCATTCGCTTCTGTAGGGATTTAACTTCTGACTCAGCTATAGGTGTCGGAGTAGTGCCAGAACCAATAAAGCCTGTAACGTTTGGCGTATTTCGAACCACATACCAAGAATCATCAGTCACAACCATTTCCACCAATACATATCCAGGGAAAATCTTTTCAGTTACCACCTTTCTTTTGCCATTTCTTATCTTAATCTTCTTTTCTGTGGGTATCAAAACATTGAATATCTTATCTTCCATATCCATTGATTCGATTCTCTGTGACAAATTACGTGAAACATTTTCTTCATAGCCAGAATAGGTGTGCAGGACATACCACCTGCGTCCTAATGCTGCTGTTTGTTTAGGCATAATGGTTTATGAATTATTACTCGATTAATTTTTCCAGCCCAAGGTTTAGAACGTAATCAACCGCTCCTAAAAAAATCGCCACTGATACACTAATACCTATTACAATTAGTGTATTTCTAACAGTTTCGCGTCGTGTAGGCCAGACTACCTTTTTTAATTCGATTTTGGCAGCCTTTAGGTAATTTACTAATTTGTTGTCTAGAATGTCCATTTTTGTTGGTCTTTAAAATCCGCTTGGTCGGCGGACTATTGAACTATTCTTATTATAGAACAGCTAAAATAATCCGTCAAGACC
>JAHIZJ010000077.1 GCA_018814765.1 Patescibacteria group bacterium | reverse complement strand
TATTTCACCTACGAGCCTTTTGTCTGATACCTTTACAACCTCGTACATCTTGGCCCCGCTCATGCCAGACGCGACAACCAATGGCCCTGATACTTTGATTATTTTTCCTGTCTCTTCTTTCATAGTCTATAATTTATTGTTAATAATTTATAAATATTGATAAGCCTTTATACATGCGTGCTCGTAAGTGCAAACCCGCCATCTAGAGTCTTGTGCGGCGGACAGATCTCCGTTATCTATAAATCTGTTTATAATCTATATAATTAATTTATTGAACGCTTCTTACATTTTTTAATTTTGAATTCTCAATTTTTAATTATTAGATAGTATATCACTTCCCACAGCTCGTTCTACTATTTTTCGTAATTCCTGATCACCTAATCCTTGACTACCCTGCTGGGAAGGCAAAATTGTAACTGCGGGTAATGTCTGGCTTTTTATTTCTTCAAGAGATTCAGATAATTTACTGGCCCAGTCTTCAGTAATGAGTAGTATTGCATACGCTTTATCTTTTATTTGTTCTAATGCTTGAAAACCTTCTTCTTCTGAAGCCACCGGAAAAGCCACTACACCTAAGGCCTTGAAACCCAATATAGCACTGGGTGATCCGATAATCGCAATTTTGTTTCCTAGTGTCTCCATAGTATTAATAAATATCTCTAATTAAACCTTTTATTTCAGCTGATTTAATGTCATTCTGTTTTCCTGTCATTATCAGCCGAACGTTTTTAATAGCGTTCCATTTGGCAAAAAAATACGCTACAGGTAACTCCGGTCCATAACCCATGTATTTAGCTTGTCGGATGTATTCCAGCTCTACATTTTCAAAATCTCTTTCCAGTGAGTCCAAAGACTTATGCTTCAGAAACTCCAGAATCGCATTTTGGAAATGGCGCGAAAAGTTTGAAGCTAGGCCAGCCAACGCGTCATCTAACGGCTTGCCAGCTAACAATTTGTAGGCTTCTTTTTCTACTGTACCACCTGAGATGATATCAGTGCTCCACCTATCTGGTTCTAAGCCTAGGTTAACAGCTCGGATAAATATTTTGATATTTGCTACGTCTATCTGTCTTTTGACCAGCTCATATATGAATGAGCTTTTGAAAGCTTTAGCAGCACTCTGATAAGCACGAAAATACGATTGGTCAACAACCCGATCAATCAGTGAAGGTGTTAGCTCCTGTTTGGCAACTTCCAGATTAAATTCCTCCAGAGCAGTCGCCAAATAGTCTTTGAGGTCTGCCTTTTCGTCATCAATAATGACTGACTTGAGCTTGGTATACTCCTCCTGACTTAAGGGTGAAGCATATTGATCCAGATCTTGGCCACTCATTTTTGCTTTATAAAGTAGCTTTAGGTTATGAAAGTCGAAACGCATGAAGAGCAACGTTACGACATCTTCATTGGGAACCATCTCTTGGATCTTCTGCTTTGCCTGAAGTAGATCAGCGTCAAGGGCCTTGAGAAAATCTCGCGGAGCAACGTCTAGGACATTGTCAAAGTAATCAGTATCATGAAATACTTTAAAGGCGGCCTCCAAATCAGGCGCATCAACCATTCTTTCTATATCAGTCGGGTTGAGTAATTTATTTTCTAGATGTCTCACTACACCAGCGGCGTAGAGATAGTCACTTCCACTCATTTTTCTTTAAATAACTCATTAGCAACTGTTATCTCTGTTTTTTCTCGTATATCTCGGACTAGTTGTTCGAAAGTATTATCAATATTCACTTTGGCTGACTGCCAAACAAAGCCACCAACTGAATTTATGCTTTCATGAGCAACCTTTTGGTCTGAACTAGCCTTCTTTACAAGCTCCTTCGTTATAGCTTCTTTTCCTTTAGCCGGTAGGATGTTTCCACCAGCAGGTAAATCAGCCAATAAGTCCTTTACAATGGTACGATATTCATTGTCAGATAAAGCTTTTAACTTCTTTAGAACTTCGGAGTATACTTCATCAATAATCTCGCGTTTTCTAGCTAAGACCTTTCGTTGTAATTCAGACTTAGTTGTAAAAAGTTGCATTTCAGCTTCTTTTTTTGCCTTTATTCCAGCCTGATTTAGGAGTTTCTCTTGGGTTTCTTTGGTTTTTTTTGAATAATAATCTTTCAGCCGTGAAATCTCTTCATCGGCTTTTTTTTGCATTTGCTTCAGCTCTTCCTCAGCTTCAGCTTCTAATGTCTTTACAATGTCTTGTAGGGCCATATTTATCCTACATTAATTCCATTGAGTAGAAGTATTGTAGCTAATAGACCAAGTACTGCATAAGTTTCTACTACAGCTGCGAAAATAATACCTTTTCCAGATTCGCTTGGTTTTTTTGCTACTATACCAACACCAGCTGCGGATACCTTACCCTGATATAGACCTGATAAAAGCCCAGTCAGAGCTATTGGCAGACAGGCAAAAAAGATTTGCCAACCCATACCACTGGTTAATTCGATTACCTCTCCTCCTAATAATCCAATTTTCTGAAGTGCCATGATAGCACCTAGAAATCCATAGATACCCTGCGTGCCTGGTAAGGCCTGAAGAAGCAATACTTTACCAAACTTTTCCGGGTCTTCGGAAACTAATCCCGCGGCAACCCTTCCTGCTATACCAGTACCAAAAATTGATCCAATACCGGCTAAGCTGACTGCCAGGATAGCTCCTGCAATTGCAATTGCCATTCCCATTTTTTTATTCCTTTAGTCCGGCTCCTGAATGGAGCCAGCGCTTAATTATTTATTAGCTTTTTTTAAGTTATATAAATCGATATATTTGGCTTGTTTTTGAAATGGTTTAAACCGTGTTCCGCCACCTTCCATAAACTTAGGAAAAAATTCTACATATTGCAAACGGCCTGAATGAATAAAAGAACCAAGCGC
>JAHIZJ010000076.1 GCA_018814765.1 Patescibacteria group bacterium | reverse complement strand
CATGTTGAAAGATTTTTGAAAATCTATCAGATCACTTGTGGACATTTTGCTGATCCTCTCAACATTTGCCACTATCTCTGTGAGAGGACAGTCCGCCTTCTTGGGCTCTCTTGTTGAGCCTAAGAGTGAGGCCACTCCAGCTGTAATCCCTATCTGTACCTTAGGCGTAAAGGTACATAAACTTTCTCCAAATATTTCTTGACTAGCTGAATCTAAATATTCGCCCGCAGCACCATCAGCCGCCTCTTTCATATACTCACCAAAGTCTGTAATAATAAGGGGTTTTTGGCCCTTTCCGCCTGATGTCAGGGCAACGGCAGTATCATATGCAATCTTGTTCAAAAAGTATGAGTAAGCCTTCTTCCAGGCTACGGCGCTAGCGGCTTCTAAAGCATATCTAATTACTCTCCATATTGAGGATCGGATTTCTGGCTGACTTTCTACCTCAAGCGTAGGCATAACATAAGCTGATGATTTTTTTGGTACAGACAAAAACACTCCCAATAAAGAAGTGATTGCTATGGCAACTATCATTCCAGCTATAATGAATCTAGTGCTTTTTCGATTATTGTTTTTCTCGTTGCTATTACTCATCTAAGAGTTCCGGATTATTTTTTATTTCATCGATTGACTCACCAAATATCAACTTAAGGGTACTATCGTCTAGTTGGTCGATTGACTCGGTTGGCATACCGGCTAAAGTAAAAAGTGTGCGAATTTCATCAGCTCCTAGTCCCTGCAGATCATCCAGAGAAACATCTTGGTTGGTTAATGAAGATGAATTTGTCGTGGCATTAACAATGCTGTTTGAATTACCTGTAGTCTGCTCTTCTGCAAGCGCTTGTGCGTATAAATCCCTTAAAGCATCGTCATCAATATTATTGAGCGTTTCTGATGGTATGCCAGCTCCCACTAAAGTAGCCCTGAGATCATCTAACGACACCTCCTCTACTGATGGATTTAGCTGGGACTGATTGGTGTTTTGGTTCTGGTCAGAGTTGCTATTCTGGTTTTGATTTATCTCAAATAGGTTACTTAGCTCATTAGTATTCACAGCGGGTGGTGTTCGACAGATTTTTCCTTCGGGGCAATTTGGATCCAAGCCGGAACTTACTTCTACATCATCATTTAATCCATCGCTGTCAGAGTCAGATATATATGGAGATGTGTTGTATACATATAGTTCATCAAAGTCAGATAAACCATCATTATCTGTGTCGTCACCCTGTAAAGCTATTAATTCTTGACGAGTATTGATACTGTTTGTGGCAGATTCACCTAGACTACTAAATGGATTTGCTATAGTCTGATTGAGTTGATAGAAACCCAGTACAATTGCGATGATTCCAACCGCTATTACTATGCCAGTGACTGTATTTGGTTTTGGTTTCATTTAGGAACTCTAATATTATTTATGACCAATATATGCACAATTCTTTCTCGAAATAATTCTTCCCCATTATATCATAATCCTTTGTATGTGTCAAACTTTATCTATTATTTCTGTAATATTTTACACAATTCTTTCCAATCATCAGGTGAAAGGTCTTGTGCTCTAACTTTTTCTGATAATTTTGCATCTTTTATGGCTTTTTCTACATCCTTTTTTTCCTTTTTGTATCCTACTTTTAGATTATTATGGAGCTGTTTGCGCTTTGATGAGAAACCGACTCTAATAAGTCGGAATAATTCCACGTCGTCTGCATGTGTTTTTTTAATTTTTGAGATTTCCACTACGGCCGAATCAACATTTGGTGCTGGCCAGAATGATGACCGACTTACTCTAAATATTTTTTCTACCGTCCCGTAGTGTTGCACCATGACACTTAGTTTACTCATTTTGCCTTTTTTTGCTACCAATCTATCAGCTACTTCTTCTTGTACCAAGACCGTCATTGACAAAGGCTTAGGATTTCGGGACACAAATGTTCGTAAAACTAAACCTGTAATGTTATATGGTAGGTTCGCCACAATTTTATAGGGTTTATTTAAAAAATGTCTCTTTTGTTGCTCCCACCACCTTATTATATCTTTGTTGTATATTTCTACGTTAGAACAGCTGGCCATATTTTTTTTAAGTAGAGTAAATATTTTTTGATCACTCTCTATTGCAATAACTCTCTTTACTCTAGTTGATAATTCTTTGGTCAGATTACCGGGGCCTGCACCGATCTCCAGGACAGTGTCGTCAGCCTTAAGTTTGGCTGTTTGTGTAATTTTCTTGATAATATCCATGTCCAATAAAAAATTTTGCCCGGCTGACCTATCCGGTTTTATTCCATGCTGTATTAGATTTTGTTTTATACTTTCGTTCATCAGTAAATACATATATATTAACCCTATTCTAAAAAGTTATAAAGTAAAGACAAGAATCCCGCTAATACAAATGCGAAAACAAAACCTACTGATACACCGAAGTAACTAATTACAATAAAGACACTAACTAAGGTAAGTAATTTACCCACAACTAAAGCCATTTCAAAAAAGAGAACTCCACTCATAATGTTATAGCGACGCGCTCGAAAATATGTAATCGCAGTTAGAGGCACATAGATCATATTTTTTGAAATACGCGAGAGAGTGTCAATGAGAAATACATGAGAGATCGTTCCGGCGAAAGGTCTCAGCCACCAAGTCAGAGAATACAACACAGTGCCTAATTTAATAACAGGATGCTTATGTTTTTTATCACATACCCGACCGACATAAAGCGTTACAAAAGTTGTGACTAAAGTAGCCAGGGCGATGATTGCTCCAATCGTAAAAAAGCTGTCTACAATCAAGTATATAAAAATCGGCCAGATAATCATAACTACCAATTCTTCACCAAACCCGATATAGGCTAATAACTTACGTCGGTGATGCTTTTTTGCTAAGCGTTTATAGGCCCCTTTATATGAAAAAGACCGTGGGGTTACTTTCTCTTTGGTAATAAGTAAGGGAAAGTTTGATATAACAATCAAAAGAATAACAACAACAAATAATATCTCAAAGCTGGCTAATGTGATTATTAGACCACCTGCCAATGGTCCTAAAACATAGACAATGTTATTAATAACTCGCAGATTACCTATTTGTCTGGACTGTTCTCGCTCATCAGAAAAGCTGGCAAAGTCCGCATGATAGCCCGGCCAATAAAAGGTTTTTTGCCAGGCACAAATTATCGGAGCAACAAAGATTAACCAATGAAACCAAGGCAACGCGAAAAGGCTAAGATAATACAATATTAAAAAGATAGTACTGACAATTATACTTTTTTCATAGCCTCGAGAGTTGGCATACTTCGCTCCCAAGGGCATGATGATAAAGTAGATTCCGTATAAACCTAAAAAGAAAAGGACGATCTGTTTTACCGAATAGCCCAGAGTATAAAGATAGATCGGTTCAAATATCAAAACTGAGGCCGTCGCCAAATCCATAATAGCCACAGAAAGATACAGCTCCTTGACCGGTCTTGTTAATCGACGAGCAAAGTAATGTGGAAGATTATAATTGTGTTGGTCAAACATTATTGATATCAGAGATTACTATTTCACCCTGCCTTAATATGTTAATCTGTCTATCAATTATTTCTACAATGGTCGAGGGTGGCTTCTTCGGTAATCTGCCTGCATCAATTATTAGATCGGGTATGTTAGTTTTTCCTTTGAACTGCTCCAACACCTCTTCAATAGTATAGCAAGAGGTTTGTCCAGTCAGATTAGCGCTGGTTGAAATAAGTGGCTGATCATACAACCTAAACAGCTCGGTAACAAAGTGATGTTTTGATTGGCGTACTGCTATAGACTGGCGACCCCCTGATATTAACTCTGAGAGCTGTTTACTCTTCTTGAGTATAAGCGTGAGTGGACCTGGCCAATATTTATTTATTAGTTGTTCCTCTTCCGGTACAACCGTGGCAATACGATCCAGCTGTTGACGATTAGCTACCAATAAAATAATACCTTTATCGTCAGCACGCTCCTTGATTTTAAGCACCTTGACCACAGCGGACTGATTAAATGGATCAGCCCCCAAACCATAAACAGTTTCAGTCGGATAGACTACAACTCCGCCCTGCTTTAAAACTTTGCTGGCTTGGCCTACTGCTTGAGAAAGATTTGATTGTGTTAATTTTACTATTTCCACGGAGTTTAATTACGAATTAGTTCCTACCACGTATGCGCAAACCCGCCTTCCAGAGCTTTGTGCGGCGGACAGGTCTATGTTTGTGCTAGAAAGAAAAACCTGGAAAGTCATCGCCCCGAAGCGCTTGCGCGTTCGGGGCTACGAGGTATTTTAATTGGCTCGTAATTATTAATTCTGAATTATAAAATTAATTATACTACAGAACATTTATTAATAAGGCAAAGACCGCGGCCATCCAAAAGATTGTATTCAGGCTAATCACCCCAACCAGAGCTAGGAGAAGAGCAAACATTACAATCCGACCAATACCTAGGGATATTTCCCGAAAGACGCTCATCTCATCTACATAATGACCGGCATCAGCCATTTGCTCATAGGTAAGGGCGTCAAATGGGGTGCGCATAACAGCACTAGCTAGATTATGGTAGGTTGAGGCTAAAAAAAGATCAAATCCGGTTTGGACAAATACTTTGAATATCCATCCTAGTGAATAAACGGCAGTACCCCAATGCAATAATCTGCGCTTGGGTAATTTGTCCGTATATTTCCCCATGAACAATCGAATAACCACAGTAGCAAAAATTACCACTGTAGAAATAGCACCAATATCAAAATAATTTCCTTCAAATATCTTATACATAAAGATCGGCCAGATAGCCAACCCGATAGCGCCCTCTGCTCCCTCAGCTCCATAGGCTAGGAGAATCCGTTTGTGTTTAGTAAATAATATTTTGAAAGTATCAATGTACCCAATAGTAAATTTCTCTTTTACCTGTCGGGTGAACAACAATGGGATGACAGACAAGAACACCAAGATTATTATTAAAACAATTAAAACTTGATAGCCAAACTTAGAAATAATAAAACCGGATACTACAGGAGTTATAATTCCAATTATTGCTGAGACAGCTGCCAGGAAACCAATCTGTTTGCCTCTATTTACTCGGTCGGTAAACTGGGCAAACTCCGTATGATAAGGTACCCAATAAAACATGCGCCAGATTGTAACCGCCGCAATAGCATATATCAATACAGACCATGGCTTATCTCCAACAAAGTAGAGAGCAAAATAGTACATCACCAGAAATGGAATCGCAATGATCATTGAATTTTTTAATCCGACCCGGCTCATCATGCGAGCCCCTACCTGAGCTAAAAGCGTGTAAGCACCAAAGCATATGATATAGAAAATCATGACTGACTCCAGCTTAAAGTCAAACTTTTCGTATAGGAAAATAGGGAGGAAAATTCCAAACAAACTGGTGGCTGTGCTCTGTATCTGCCTCTGGGTAAAAAGCGCTACGATGTCAGGTGAAAACTTAGTCTTCGGATAGATAAGATGTGATAAAGAAAAGCCCATTATACTACATAGTTAATCAGTTTGTTTTTTATGAAAATAACCTTAATTTTCTTTAGGTCAATATTTTCTAAATACTTCTTTACATTTTCATCTGACTCCGCGACATGTCTTGCAGTTTCTTCTGTTAATCCAACCGGGGAACCTACGCGAGCGCGAACTTTGCCATTTATTTGCACTACTAAATCAAAAGTTTCTTCTTTCACCAGTTTAGGGTTGTATTTGGGCCAGGATGATTTGAAGATCGATTCTTTATTACCCAGCCTTTCCCAAAGCTCTTCTGCCAGATGAGGAGCAAAGGGTGATAATAATTGTATAAATGCTTTATAATCTTTATTATTGATTGTTGTTACGTTCATAAGCCTATTGGCAAAAATCATCAAGCTGCTTACAGCCGTATTAAAGCTAAACGTCTCAATATCACTGCTTACTTTTTTTATGGTTTGATGTAGCAGTCTCATGGTCTCGGGGTCAGTTTTACTGCCTAGCTTTTCCTGAGCTAGCCATGTCTTGTCTAAAAATCTTTTTACTCCAACTATGCCATGAGTACTCCAAGGCTTTACATCTTCGAACGGGCCCATGAACATCTCATAAATACGAAATGCATCAGCTCCGTGCTTATTGACCACATCATCGGGATTTACTACATTTCCGCGTGACTTGGACATTTTTTGATTGTCTTCGCCGAGTATCAATCCCTGATTTCTAAGTTTTTGAAATGGCTCTGACGTAGGAACCAGCTTGGCGTCATATAATACCTTGTGCCAGAAACGAGCATAGAGTAAATGCAATACTGCGTGCTCCGCTCCACCTACATATAAATCAACCGGCAACCAATACTTTAATATTTCCTTATCAGCGAAGGCCTTGTTGTTCTTTGGATCACAGTAACGAAGATAGTACCAAGAATCACCGGCCCAATTGGGCATGGTGTTGGTTTCACGCTTAGCCGGACCATTGCATTCGGGGCATTTCACATTTACCCAATTATCAACTTTAGCTAAAGGGGACTCTCCCGTGCCGGTAGGTTTGAAGTCTTTTAATGTCGGCAATTTGACCGGCAAGTCTTTTTCCGGGACTGGTACAGCGCCACATTTTTCACAATGAATAATAGGAATGGGCTCTCCCCAATAACGCTGACGTGAAAAAATCCAATCACGTAATCTATAATTAACTGAGGCATGGCCTGTTTTATTTTTATCAAGCCATTCGATTATCTCCTTGCTTCCTTGATCACTACCTGTTCCATCAAATTGCTTTGATCTAATCATTATGCCCTTACCTACAAAGGCTTTTGTTGTGGGTATAGAACCTTTAGAATAATTTATTGGCCTTTTCTTACCCGATTTTAATTCTTTATACTGACCCTTTTCATACTCAGACAATCCATAGATCGGTTCTATATCATACATCCAACACTCTACTGCGGTTATTGGTTGAATTACAACTTTCTTTTCTATTCTATGGGTTTCTGCAAATTCAAAATCCCGCTGATCATGGGCTGGTACCGCCATTATTGCTCCAGATCCATAGCTCGCTAAAACATAGTCTGCCACCCAGACAGGGACCTTCTCATTATTCACCGGATTGATCGCTTTTATTCCTTTTAGCTCAATCCCGGTTTTTTCTTTGGCTAAATCTGTCCGTTCTAAATCAGATTTATGTGCAGCTTTTCTGATATATTCCTCAACCTCTCTATATTTATTAATTTTAAATTTTAAATTATT
>JAHIZJ010000130.1 GCA_018814765.1 Patescibacteria group bacterium | reverse complement strand
TGCAATGCGCGAAAGATCGGTATGAGGATAGATTCGTATTCCCAGGGTAATTTTCATGGCCTCCAAGTCGAGCGAATCAGCAAAGGCGAGGCTTTCTTCAACCGTCTTTCTGTTTTCCCCAGGGCCGCCCAGCAACAAAAACCCCCTACAGCGTCATTTTACGGTTGGATTTCTCTTATACACCTCAATACTGAAGATGTGGAGCACGACTTCTTGCAGCCCGATTAATTCGTTGATTCATATTTTCGGTTCTAACAATGCGTCTATCTGGTGTAGACAAAGACGATGTAGATAGTTGAAGTACACACCCAAAGTCTTCCAAATCCTGTGGAGCCAATCCCTTTCGCTTTCTGCTTTGATCTTCTTGATCTAATAGGGCGAATGTCTTCGAAAGCTCATCGAGACCACCACAGACAATTATGACATAGTCAGAATGATTTAAGTTGTACGCGAGGGCAGCCTCGGCCGGCAGATGTTCAAGGTCTTGCGTGAGGTTTTTTCTGCCGCTTCGACGCCGTTCGCCGTGCTTCAGGTCCTTGAAAAAATTTTCGAGTTGCTCATTTGTCCGCGCCGCCAGACGGATACCACCACCTACCTTTTCCGGCAAGCAGATAGCGTGTCCCCAAAGATTATTTCCATGTGCATCGATGTGCTTAAGAATGGTATCAATGGCGTTGCAGGTATCTTCAGTTTCTCCTCGTTTTAGACGACGTTTATTAAGCGAGGCGACCCACTTGTCAAATTGACTTCGCATTGCATCGAGGTCTTTAGCTGATTCGTTTTCCGGCAATTTGGTTGCCATCCGCAGCTTATCTCTTAGTTCATCGAACAAAGCAGCACGGCGGCGCAGATGGCGGACGATCTGAACAAAGGGCACTTCACAGGCAACCGCAGAGAGTATTCGATGAAGACGCTCAATAGCAGCATTCACTTTTGTGTCATCAGGAGCAATGCGAAGGAAGGCGTCGATGGCTCGCAAAATGGTTATGCATCTGTTGTAAAAATCCCAATACGGTCGATCGAAGGGAAAGTCGAGGCCTGTTGAATCGGCCTTATAGTCTATCGTCCATTGGGTCATAGAACGAACAACTGCCAGGCCGTCGCGACCTGGCGGAAGTGTGTGCTCAGCCTCGGTCATAGTTTGCCAAGTCAGAACCGCTTGGCGGGCCTCATGGATCTGTTCACCAATCTGTCGGCCAAGCTCTCGAACCAGATTGCGCAACTTTGGGCGTGTCTTTGTCCGACCAAAAAGTTCCCGCAGTCTGGAATGGTAGGGGGCTAAAAGGTCTTTGCCGATGTCGGCCAGGAAGTGTTGGTGGCAGGCCAGAACAGGAATATCTATATCAAACTCCGAAACAAGGTCGTCAATAGCCGGTGTTACAGCCTTTCCCAAATCACGCATCGCCGCGCAAGGGGCGCCGAATCTTCGTACTACATCCCGTATACAAGGCAGTATCAGTTCGGATCGCTCAGTGGCAATCTTCCAGGAACCAAGCACCCACTTTCTCCAACCTGCCATTACGACAAGGAGGGTCCCCCGGCCGTTTTCCCCGGTGGCATCTACGTGCATCGGATAGCCTCCATCGCTTTCAAGGGCTGCCTTTAGCTGCTTGGCTCGTGCATGATGAAGTCGTTTTAGGTAATCCAAAAAAAGCCTCGACATCAGGCTTATCTCCCCGGAAGACAACTCGATACCGTGTTCTTCATGTAGTCCTACGCATATCTCTTCTCGCTGCCAATGGTGAAGGAAACGCTTGAGACCAACAAAAACCATCACATCATAGCCGACGACACGGTCTGGTATGATGGATTCAACCACAGAGCTCGCCCTTCGGGTTACCAACTCTCCAGAGCGATAGCGGCAGCCTGCGGCACACACCCATACCGTCTCACGCACATCGAATGTTCCATGCTCGATGGTTCGGCCTTCGTGTTGAAATGTCTTTTGTACATGCATTTGTCCCTGACAGATCTCACAAGAGCCAGGCTCCTCTTTTGCGGATACGACCACTCCTTTCAGATCGAAAGCTTGCTGGATAAAGCGATCTTGCACACTATACACCTTTTCCCTCAGAACAGCCAGAGTCTTCAAGGTTGCTCCGCAATTTTTTTTTCTACTTGAAGACCATATTGGGAAAAAATTTGTTCTACCTGTTCCACACTGACCATTACTGCCTGAGCGGCCAGACGTGCCGACACCATGGATGGAGAAACCAGGACATCTCCTGCCTTCAAAGTCTCTACAAGAACGGCAATGGTGGCCTCGATAGAAGGGTGTGCAATTTTCTGTGATGCCCTTCGTATCTTATTGCTTCGCGCCTCTATTTGCTTCTGAGCTCTATCTGGATGAATGCTTGTATACAGGGGAAGTCTTTGGGCTCTCTGCCGTTTGAGATATTTGCCTTTTACCAGGTCATGCAGGGTATTGTGCAGGCTGTTGGGTATTCGCAATTTCAACACAGCTAACAGCTCTTTTGGTGTCATACCAACCTCTGAGCAATGCACTAATTCAATCACGGTAGATCTTAACGTTCCTGCGCGTGAGAATCCGACGTCCTGATAGAACCACAATCCCAGCCGGTCAAACGTCGGGATGTCTTTTAATGTATAGTACCGGCCTGCGTCAGTAAAGCTTGTAAGATAATTTATGAGTTTAAGCCTTCGAAAGACACTCATTCGTGAGTTTGTCTCCAGAACACGAAACAGATCGTCAAGATTTGCAATGTACTTCTTTCGAAACATTTTGAAGAGGGCTTCTCTGGATTCTTCGGGAGGTAGCATGCCACGCCTCCAGATACATTTATTTGCTTTATGTCGCTATTTACAAATATATGTATCATTTCGGCACACATATGTCAACACCGTCATCCCATAAAATCAGGAGCTTAGCTGAAACCATGTCGGTATCTTTGATGAGCTTTAGGTACAATTGTGAGTGGAGTGTCAAATAAAACCAAATGATATCAGTTTATTATAGAATCCAACCGTATTCTGACGCCGTAGAGATATAGTGTTCCTTCCCATGGAGGATTATCCCAGAAATCTGGAGGAACTGGAAGAGCGATTCGCCACCGTTCAGGCGTGCCGTGACTACCTTTTTGACTTGCGTTGGCCTGATGGATACCGTTGTCCTCGTTGTGACCACAGCAAAGCGTGGCCGATGAGTGGTTGTTTGTTTCGCTGCGCCTCTTGCGGTTACAAGTGTTCGATTACTTCCGGAACGATTTTCGAAGGTACGCGAAAACCGCTGATTTTCTGGTTCCGTGCAATCTGGTGGGTAACCAGTCAGAAAAACGGTGCCAGTGCTAAAGGCGTGCAGAGAATTCTCGAACTGGGTAGCTATAAAACGGCATGGGCCTGGATGCACAAATTGCGACGAGCAATGGTTCGACCCGGTCGAGATCGACTGTCTGG
>JAHIZJ010000124.1 GCA_018814765.1 Patescibacteria group bacterium | reverse complement strand
CCGCGTTTAAGCCTGCCTCAAGAAGCGCGGAGTAGATGAAGGAGCATACCGAGCCTTTCCCGTTTGTGCCGCCGACGTGGACGGAGCGGAAGCTTTTGCGCGGGTCGCCCATGCGGTGCAAGAGTTCCTGGGTGTGGGTGAGTCTGAGCCTTATTCCGGTGCGCCTTAAGCGGTAGAGATAGGATACTGCTTCTTCGTATTTCATTCCAGTATTTTTATTATAACTCATAAGTGTTATTTATGCGGCTTGCGTTTGCGTCTCTTATCACCATAAGCCTTCTCTCAGGGTTCCTGTTCACAATCGTCTTGACTGCCGCCTATGTGGCGGACTACGTTGACTGGATTCTCCTTCTCGTCCTCACGGTAATAATAAACGTGGTTTTGTGGCGTGTCGGGCCGTGGCTAAGCGACTTCTCATTCAAGTGGTTTTACAGGGTCCAGTGGATAGGGTTAGACGGTTTGGCGGTGCAAAGCAGTGTTGTGGCAGGCCACATAAAGGAAGTATGTAAAAAGTACGGCATGAAGGCGCCGAAAATCGGTTTGATTCCGGACGATAACCCGACAGCCTTCTGCTACGGCAGCGGCCGCTTTAACGCGAGACTCGTCTACTCGCAGGGGCTTTTCAAGTACCTGTCAGACGAGGAGGCAAAAGCCGTCATATCCCATGAATTAGGCCACATCGTGCACAGAGACTTTATCGTGATGACGATTGCGGCAACCATACTCCAGCTGCTCTATGAACTATACTACATCTTCGCCCTACGGCGGAGTGGTGGCTCAAGCCGCAGTGAAAAGAAGGGCAATGTTTTGGTTGCAGTTGGTATTGTTTCCTATGTTTTCTACGTTATTGGAACATACATTCTCCTTTATCTTTCCCGCGTTCGCGAATACTACGCAGACGAGTTCGCGGCAGCCGAAACCCAAGACCCCAATGCCCTCTCCAGAGCTCTCGTCAAAGTCGCCTACGGCATAATAGCGGAGAAAGACAGCGACCGCGAGGCCCGGCTCATGCAGTCGACGAGGACTATGGGTTTGGTAGACTTTAAGTCCGCAAGGCAGTTGGGTCTGTCTTACGCCAACAGCCAGCGCTTCGGCGGCTCATTCAAGGACATATTCCTCTTCGACTTGAAGAACCCATGGGCCAGGATACTTGAGCTTTCCAGCACGCACCCTTTGACTGCGAAACGTATTGACAGGCTTGAGAGGCTTGCCAAAGGTTACGGGCACGAGCCGGAGTACGGCATAGTGTCTCTGGAGGGTGTTACAGTTGATTCCGCAAGGCTTTGGAGGAATTTTATGGTAGACATGTTTTTCATGTATCTGCCGAAGTTGGCGCTCGCGCTTGCTTTATTGAACGTAATCTTACTTTTCGTCTTTGAGACATCGTTTCTCCTCGGATTCTGGGTCATGCTCGCGGGAGTCGGCATGCTCTTGCAGACTTTCTACAAGTATCCTTCGGGCACGCCTGAGCGGGCAACCGTCTTGGATGCTATGAGCAACGTGTATGCTTCGCCTGTTAGGGGTAGACCCGTTGTTTTTGACGGCAAGGTCGTGGGCAGGGGGGTGCCAGGGCTTGTGTTTTCCGAGGATCTTATGATGCAGGATTCAACAGGGCTTATTTACTTAAACTATGAGAGCCTGCTGCCTTTTTTGGGTAACCTGTTTTTTGCGTGGGGTAAGGCTGAAAAACTGGTCGGCGAGCGTATTAGTGCCCAAGGATGGTTTGTGAGGGGGTTGTCTTCTAGGCTCGAGCTTGCAAGGATTACGGACGGGGAGGTCATTAAGAGTCATGTTTACACGTGGAATATTGTTTCCGGGGTTTTGATTACTTTGCTGGGTGTTGTTTTGTTGTAGGGTGTGTGAATGTTTAAGCCTCGATTGGAGCGGGATTCGATTAGATTGTTGGTTTTGTTTTTTGGTGTTTTTTTGTTGTGGAGTTTTCTTAATAGCGGTTTTTTTCATCCAGTGAATGTTCATCGGCTGGAGTATTCCGTTGACGGCGAGCGTTGGGTTCGTTTTAATAATCCTTTGCGGCT
>JAHIZJ010000075.1 GCA_018814765.1 Patescibacteria group bacterium | reverse complement strand
ATTATCTTTCTGTCATGCGACGAGCCTCGGCCTTTGTAACAGATGAAGGCGGCCTAACTTCGCATGCGGCCATTGTCGCTCGAGAATTAGACAAACCCTGTATTGTCGGAACTAAGCTTGCCACACAGGCGTTAAAAGATGGTGATCGGGTGGAGGTAAACGCTACGAAAGGTATCGTAAGTAAATTATAGGGATTGCCCCGAACCACTCGCAAAACTTGGGTTCAGGGCAAACCCAGCACCCAGCTTGTCCTGGACTTGATCCAGGATGGTGCTGGGTTGATGCTAATAAGGGAATAGTAAAAAAACTATGAAGAAAAAACTCAACCTCATGGGTATATGGAATGTAATGCCGATTAACGATTGGGAGTGGTGTTCGTGGGAGATGATGGAACATTTTCAACGACTAACTGGTTTTAAGGTGCGTGTATTTAGAAATTTGCAAGGTGAGTTAAGTCGTCAGTCATTCTATAAACAGGATGTTGATAGGCTTATGCGGCATTTCCAGGGTTTGACAAAAGTAAGACAAAATGAATTTATAGGAATTTTAGTCAAAGAAGCTGATCGTTGGGCCGGTGAAGAGCATCGGTATCTCAAAAGCATCAAAAGAAAAAACTTTCGCTCAGTATCTAATCGCGATTTGACGGAAATTATTCGCCAATGGGTTGATCTATTCCCCAGGCCAACAATGCCGATTTGGTTCGCGGTTATTTTTGATCAATGGTATCCACGACCAACTCAAATGCCTATATTTAAGAAGCAATTAGGGCGTGTACGCGATCGAATCGGAAAACTGCATGATCGTTCCCGCAAGGTTGCTCGGCGCCTGTATTGGGAGGCAGGCCGGCGGAGAGGTGTACCCGCAGATCTTGTTTGGCGAGCTACACCTCCAGAAATGCTAGCTCTGATGGAAGGCAAAAATAAGAAGATACCTAAATTAAGTGAGCGATTGCGCCACGTGGTATTTGATAGCTTGGGAAGCAAGTATCGAATCAGCACCGGAAAGGATGCTAAGAAATTAACTGAACAGTATGATCCACAACCAAAAATTACTGCTTCACGCAGTAGTACTTTACGTGGGGCAGTAGCTTCATCTGGTATAGCACGTGGACGAGTCAGGGTAATCATTCTGGATCGAGAATTTTCATCATTCAAGAAAGGCGAAATACTTGTTACCATACAAACAATGGTACACTATGTACCAATTATGAAAAAGTCAGCGGCCATTCTTACTGAATTCGGGGGGTTAACAAGCCATGCCGCGATCGTTTCCCGTGAACTAAAGAAGCCGTGTATCGTTGGAATCCCCTCGCTAACTTCTGTATTAAAGACTGGGGATAAGGTGGAGATAGACGCAACTAAGGGGATTGTGAGGAAGATATAGTTTTTAAACAGGCGAACCTTAAGGTTCGCTCATGTTTTATGCTATAATAACTGCATGTCTGGGCTTGAAACAATACCTGAAAAAGACCGTTTTCAGTGGGGGCCGATTCCGGCTGTCCCATACTTTTTATTGTTTGCAGGACTGGGGGTTGTTCAGAAAGCATATCAGAAATATCGCAGTTGGTGGCCCAAAGGACACTTAGTAGTGTTTGATAAAAATAAAGGTATCTGGTATGGCCAACAAAAAGAGATTGATCAACACGGCCTTAAAGCAGCAGACATTTTTTACTCACATCCGCCTAGGCTAGCCCAACTAAAAAAGGAATACCGCCATTGCTTGAAAGTGATTCAAGAAAGCCGGAGGCTGATTAAACAGTATGGACTAAAGAAGTTATCCACGAAAGAGCTGCTCGATCTTTATCGAGTGTTGAGCGATGTCTATTCACATTTCTGGGCAATAACGATTCAGCCCGAGCTAGCCACCTATGGCTTAAGTGCCTATTTTGAAAAGCATATACCGAAATATTTCTCAGCAGAAGAAGTAATCAAAGCCCAAACAGTATTAACTAGCTCGAGTGATTTTTCGTTTTATCAAAAAGAGGAAATTGAGTTTCTTAATGTACTAAAAAGCCTCCGCCCATCTAAAAGAACAGTAGAATGCGCTACCTCCTTTAAAGCCTGGTTGCAAAAGCAGAAACCCGAGGTCATGAATAAGTTCAAAGAACATACACAGGAATACAGTTGGTTACTTAATAACTATGCGAGAGGTCAATCTTTACCTAATATATATTTCTTTCAGCGAGCTGTTAATACTTTTCAGGAAAAAGAATCACCCGCCACCAAAATAAATAGGATACAAAAACGCTTTAGAGATAATGAAAAAGTCCGACGACAATTAATTAAGAAAATCCCAGCTGGAAAATTAAAGCATTACGCGACTAAAGTCATCGGAAACGCCGTGGCCTGGCAAGATGATCGTAAGGGTTGGCAATTTAGAGTGCAGGAAGTGCTTTATATATTTTTAAATGAATTTGCTAATAGGAAAAAGGTTAACGTGAACGACTTGCTATATTTAACACATCCAGAAGTTTGGTCGTATATAAATGGAGCACTGCCATTACCCAGACGAGACATAACAGCTAGGAAAAAGGTAGCCCTGATTAATGTAACAGAAAAGACATATAATATTTATACAGGGCAGATAGCAAAAAGACTTTTCAAATCATACAGATCAAAACATAAACATTCTGTGCCTGAAGTAAAGGGAATTGTGGGCTCGACCGGCAAGAAATCAGTAATTCAAGGCAAGGTCGCCGTGTTAAAATCACCTAAAGAAGCCTCAAAATTGAATAAAGGTGATATATTAATAACAGAGCTAACCAGTCCGGACTACATAGTAGCTATGCGCAAAGCTTCAGCTGTTGTTACTGATCATGGAGGACTAACTTCACATGCAGCAATAGTGGCACGTGAACTAGGTATACCCTGTATTGTTAATACAAAGATTGCTACTCAAGTGTTTAAAAACGGTGACAAAGTTGAAGTTAATGCAAATAAGGGGATTGTGAGAAAAATATAATATGCCAAAAAAGAAAAAAATAATCGAACTTGTATATACTCGTGATCTATCGCTTTTTACAATTGATCTTTGGTATTGGCTGGTGACAGAAGCAATGAAAAATGAAATTGGTTTTTGCTTGCAGGACCAGATCGTTCATTACACAAGTAGAACTACAGAAAGCTACCGGCTAGAAGAAGACCTAGTGAGGTTCAAAAACTATATACTAAATTTACCCGTCAATCATTATTTGTTTAGCCAGAGACATCACAAGTACTTCAGGACGATAGCTAAAGAAATCCGCCAATTAATTTCTATTAAAAAGATAGATCTTAAATTGTCACCTAATCCTATTCAGGAGGTTGTTCAAAGGTGGGAGAAAATCTGGGGTTCATTTATTATCGCCTTTCTTCTTCCATCTGCCTGGGCTGACGATTTAAAGAAAAAGAAAAACGCAGCAGCAATGCCAATTATAAATGAGTACTATAAAAATAGAATGGCTGTTGAGGGGCTATTCGAAAATCAAGACATGTTGGCTAGAGCATATGCAGGTAAACTATTAAAAAAATATAAAATTCCAACAAAATACTCCCACTTGGTTCATTTCACCGAATTTATGGACATGTTGAATTCTGAGATTAAGCTATCTTTAGATGAGTTTAAAGCTCGTAATATGGGCTATGTTTCTGCAGGTGGGAAGCTGTATGTTACTGAACCATTTGAGAAAGTATTGGGCCGTTTGGGATATGAAAAGCAGAAACAGATAATTGATTCAAAGATAAAAATACTTAAAGGAACGATAGCCCAGTCAGGCGGAGTTATCAGGGGGAAAGTGTGTACACTTTTTAATATCCAGGAAGTGTCCAAGTTTCCAAAAGGTGCTATTTTAGTTTCTCCAGAAACTTCCCCAGTTTTTCTTCCGGCTATGAAAAAAGCCAAAGCAATTATTACTGATGAAGGCGGAATTACTTCACATGCAGCGATAGTCTCACGGGAGCTGAAGATACCCTGTATGGTAGGAACCAAAGTAGCTACTAAGGTCTTAAAAGATAATGATATAATAAAGGTTGATTTTAAAAAAGGAATAATTGAAAAGTTGTGAAAAAAAGACAGTTAAAAGTTATCAACCCAGTTCCGAATATTGATTTGTTGTCTGTTAATGTGATTGTTCAAGGATTGCAGAGCCCAAGGTGGAAAAAACATCTGGGTTTTTATTTTGATGAAACATTTTCTGCATTTAAAAAGGATTATTTAGACTGGCATGTGGATCATCGCCTATGGAGTAAGTTGGGTAAAGCTTTTTTTAAAAAAGTTCAGCAGGATAAAAAATTCCCCACATTAATTTACAAAAAGCATAAAGAGATTGGACGCGCACAGTATAAAAAGTGCGACACTATACTAGCTCAGAATGTATCGCAGATGGATAATACTGTAATTGCAAAACACCTCAAGGAATTATTTTCTGGATTTTCTGAAATATGCATCTGGGGCATCCCCATCGTCACCATTGATTTTAAAAATAACTACTTATCGGATTGGCTGGAGGAAAAAACAATCGAGTCAGTTAATAAATATGGATTGAAAAAGATCCCCCAGACAGTTTTTAGTACTTTGGCAACTCCAAATGAAAACACATATGTTAAAGAAGAATTAATCAGCTTGCTAAGTTTGGCTGTTCGAAAGAAAATTGATGATGCTGACATTAAAAAGCACATGGCAAAGTATTGCTGGATCGAGTACGGTTATCTGGGGCCAGCAAAGAAACTCACGTATTATAAGAAAAGACTAGCCGAGCTAAAAAGAGGCAAAAAGACACCCTCGCAACAACTTAAGGAGATAGAAAGAAATGATAAGAAGCTAATAAAACAGCAGAAGATGCTAAGCCAACAGCTTCACCTGGACCGGCAAGCACAGTATTTATTTCATGTGGCTCGTGAATTCATGATTCTTAAGGCCTACCGTCAAGCAATTATATTCAAAACTGCTTATGCTTATGATCATCTTTTTAAAGCACTGACTAGGCGATTCAAGATCTCAGTAAAACAGCTCCATTATTGCTTATCAGATGAAATCTTTGAATTATTAAAAGGCAGACAATTAAATATGTCGGAGATTAACAAGAGAGTTAATTCATATTTTGTTTACACATATATAAGAGGGAAAAATGGCCTTTACTATGGAGCGAAAGCAAAAAAGATTATTCGGGATAATCTTTATGAGGAGAAAATCGATAGCACAATAAAACAAATTAAGGGCACGACAGCATATATGGGTAAAGTTCAGGGGACAGTCAAAGTCGTTAATGTCTCCAGGGAAATGAGCAAAGTTAATAAAGGCGATATACTTGTTTCATTAGCTACAAATCCTTCAATAGTTCCAGCAATGAAAAAAGCATCAGCATTTGTGACTGATACAGGTGGCGTCACTTGCCACGCTGCGATCGTGGCCCGGGAGATGAAAAAGCCTTGTGTGATTGGAACCAAGATTGCTACTAAGGTATTAAAAGACGGGGATCGGGTGGAGGTTGATGCAAATAAAGGATTGATTAGAAAGCTATGAAGCCGTATAAAAAAATGCCCGTAAAAAAGATTTACCGCATTGATAAGTATTTATTAAATGCTGATTTTGGAAAAAGAGAGTATCTCAAAGTGTTTGCTCCCATGCTTCCTATTACAGCAGAGATCGCTAACCACGCGATTGTTTATCATGGAGAATATTTCCATCCAGGTCGTAGCATTAACCGCATGATAACAGAAAGCACCGATGGCGGTAATATGGGTGGCTGGTACTTAGACAAGAAAATATTCAGCGGTCAGGGAGCAAGAATAATAAAGGATGACAAGTTTGTCCAAAAGGTAATAACTGAATTTAATAAAGCATATAAAAAGTTTATTAAACACACAGATAGATTGGGCAAAGAGGGTATTAGTGAGGAGTCACTAGCCGAGGATTTTAATAAACTGGCCAAGTACTACATAATTGCTTTTGCATATTCATATTACATTACTGGTCCTATAACGTATGGATATGGCGACATTGTCATTAAAAAATTTTTAAATAAGTATCGCAATTCCCCAGCCATTAGTCAGGCGATTACAAAATATACTGTATCAAAAGAGAATTTTATACTTGACGAAGAAAAGAGTATCAGAAAAATAGGCAAATTAATCAAGCATAGCAAAATTAATAAGCTAACTCAACTTAAGAATAAAGCGCCAAAAGCTTATTCACTACTCAAACAACACCAAGAAAATTATTACTGGATTGGGAGCAATTATAAGCAGGCACGTCCGCTTAGCTTGGCTCACTTTTTCAAGAAAGCTCTTAAGACAGAAGATGTTCCTAAGAAAGTTATAGAAAAAAGTGAATCTGACCGCGTTGTCTCTCCGAGTGATATTAAGCTATTAAAAAAGCTAGGCAGATTTGCCAGCCTACATGATCAACGCAAGAAAATAAACATTATGTGCAATACTTGGTTATTGTCGTTTATCAAGGTCATATCCAAACAAACTGGCCACCCGGCCAATTTACTAGATTATGCAACATTTACTGAATTAGGTGACCTGCTTGATGGCCAGAAGATAGATGTCAAACAATTAAGAGCCAGAACTAAGAAATATTTCCTGCTCAATTTACCCGGTCATGAATATTGGTTAACAGGCCAGCAATATAAAAGATTTGAAAAATTGATAAACAAAGCAGATCTGCCTAAACAGAGCGATAAAGTACAGGGTTTGTCCGCTAATGCGGGTAAGGTGGAAGGTAAGGTACGAATAATATATAATGTCAGTAAAGAAGGCAGAAGTTTTAAGAAAGGCGAAATCCTAGTTGCCTCAATGACCCGGCCAGAATTTGTTCCACTGATGAAAAAGTGTTCAGCCATAGTTACAAATGAGGGGGGCATAACTTCACATGCTGCTGTTATTTCTCGTGAACTAAACATACCATGTATAGTCGGAACCCAAAATGCTAGTATTGTTTTGAAAAATGGGGATCGTGTCAAAGTAGACGCTGTTAAGGGTATAGTAGAAAAAATATGAATAAGGATATATTAAAAACCCAATGGACAAAAAACTGGTCTGGTAACTGGGGGCTTTTGTTCGGTTCATTATACGGCGAAATATACACATCAGGAATAAAAAAACTAACAGGTAAAGACTTTCCTCATAATCTGATTATTTTTGAAAAAGGTGCTAGTTCAAATTACTTAATACAGAAAGAACTTGATGATTATTGTAATCATTTAGTGTCCTTAATTAAGAAAAACAATAAACTCACTATTAAGTGGTCTAACCAGGTCATAAAAAACACTGATAGAATTAATGCATTGATGAAAAAGCTAGACCAGCAGAGAAAGTTTACTACCAAAGACTATAATGATTTACAGAAATATAGACTTGAAATAACAACTGCAAATTTTAGCATAAAAAAAGTAATTGACTACTTGCCGCCCGACCTATTAAAGTCAAAATTAAAAAGATTCACCAAAGTGAGACTTTATACTGAATCAGTATATAATGAAACAGATAGATTGTTATATAAGGTAGTAAGATTTCTTATAAAAAACCAGCTTACCAAAAAGCTATTATCAGTTTTAACTTGCCACGAGCTAGAAGATTCGTTTAAAAGCAATAAGTTACCCCCTCAACAGGCCCTGCAAAAGAGAATTAAAGGTTATGCAATTCTCTATGACCAGGCTGGTCAATATGAAACATTTATTGGTAGTGCTTATGACAAGTTAATGTCGTCTATTACCGGTCAAGACGATAAAGGTGAAATCAAAGGGACAGTTGCTTATGAGGGAAGGGCGGTTGGCCGAGTTAAAATAATAATGGACCCAGCCCAACCAGGTGATTTTAAGGAGGGTGATATTCTAGTGACTGGCATGACTCGCCCAGAATTCTTGTCTTTAATGAAAAAATCCGCCGCCATTATTACAGACGCAGGAGGCTTACTCTCTCACGCAGCGATTGTAGCCCGTGAAATGAAAAAACCTTGTATTATTGGTACCGAAGTAGCAACTAAAGCATTGAAAAATGGAGACAAGGTGGAGGTTGATGCAGAAAAAGGTATTATTAAGCTGTTATGTCATACAAAAAATACAATTGGGAAGTAGTGGGGAACGATTACAACTCACCTCTATTCCGTAACTACATCTGGGTGAAGTGCTTTTTTCAATACCAGAAGTACTTAAAGCTATCTCGACCAGTCCTGGGCATTACCTCTGTGAATAATGACATTGAGTACATTTGTGAAATGAGAACCTGGGAAAATACGCACAACGAAGCAAAAGAACGTGCCCTGAATGACTATAATTTTATCGAGCGGATTATTGACCAGAGCCATAAAAAGGGTGAGGCCATGAATCGCTGGACGCAGAAGAATATTTTCAAAGCAGATTTGACCAAGATGAGCCATCGACAGTTATGGCAGCTTTGGGACAAACACGAACGGCTACAGAGTTATGAGTATGCTTTTGGTGTGGCGATTCCGATTTTGGATTTCCAGAAGTTTTCCTTTGTTGAGAATAACTTAGTGAAATTCTTAAAAGAGAAGGCCCCCAAGGATCAGTATAGTGACTATTATGCTATTTTCACTGAACCAATCTATAACTCGTTTGCCCAAGACCAGGAAGCTGATTTATTAAAGCTAATGACTCAGTTCTACGGTAAAAAGAAATGGAGAGATGATGTTATGGAGAAGAACCTGGATTATTTACGATCAGAGTATCTAAACTTTATTAAGTTGCTGCACCAACATACTAGAAAACATTGCTGGGTGTATTATGTTTACAATGGTCCGGAATTTACAGAGGATGATTTTTTAGGATTCATTCGTGACTATTTAATTAAAAACATTAATCCAAACCAAGAACTAAAAAAACTGGCTCTACACAGAAAAGAGTTAGTTAAAAAGCAGAAGGAGTATATTGAACTGTTGAAACCGGATAAGTTTAATTTAGCGATTCTTAAACTAGCCGGAAAACTAATCTGGGGTAAGCCACGGCGTAAAGACTATCAAAGTAAATCCTATTATCATGTGAAAAAATTACAGCAGGAGGTAGCTAAACGATTATTCCTGTCATTAGAGCAAGTTAGGTCAATGCCATATGAGATGGTTAAAAGTTGCTTGATTAATAAGAAGGAGCCCGATGTTAGCATTATCAATGAGATAAACAAATTCCACATATGTTTGCCTAATGACGATGGTTCAATAGCTGTGCTCCATGGCCAAGAGGCAAAGGAGTTTTATAAAAAAGTTAAACGCTCCGATCAACCAAAAGAAATTGCCCATACGAACAAGATCAAAGGCGCCTGTGCTTGTAAGGGTAAAGCTAGAGGGAGCGTGAAAATAATTAACGTTCTGGCAGACATGAGAAAGATGGATTATGGAGATATTCTGGTTTCAACTGCCACCACACCAAGTATTGTCCCGGCAATGAAAAAGGCAGCAGCCATAGTGACTGATGAAGGGGGCTTAAGCTGTCATGCAGCGATTGTTTCTCGAGAATTAAAAACGCCTTGTGTTATTGGAACTAAGATTGCTACTAAAATATTGAAAGACGGTGATCGGGTGGAGGTTGACGCTACGAAAGGTATCGTAAGTAAATTATAGGGATTGCCCTGAACCACTCGCAAAACTCGGGTTCAGGGCAAACCCAGCACCCAGCTTGTCCTGGACTTGATCCAGGATGGTGCTGGGTTGACGCCAATCGTGGTATTATTAAAAAAGTAGATACTTAAGGGAGATTTGTCAGGAAGAGTTAGAAAACATGTCGAAAATTAAACGTATCTATGACGACCCAAGTCGATATTATTTCATAACAACAAAAACACATGAAAATAATAGAGTATTCCGAGATAAAAGACTAATTATATTGTTTCTTGATAGCATAAAATATCTGCAGGGCAAGAAACATTTCAACCTTTTTGCATGGGTGGTTTTTATATGACCACGTACACCTTCTTTTACAGGTAATTGGTGAGAAGAATATATCAGAGATTATGCATGATTTAAAAAGTTATACGACGAATAAGATCTCGAAAATATTATTATCTCAATATCAACTCCGAGACGCAGTAAATAGGAGCCAAGGCACGGTTAATGGGAGTCGAGGCACAGCTTTCGATCCCACTCAAGCTCTACGAGAGGCCTCGACTATGGGAGAAAATGATTTTCTTTTCAACGTAAACGAGGTGGGTGTCATGGCAAATTACCCCCTTACAACGTAGGCAAGGCTTCCACGCCTTGCCGAAGGAAAGCCGAAGCGTGGAAGCTTTGGCTACGGGGAGGAAATACTTAAAGATATGGCAAACATCGTTTTATGATCACATTATTCGAGATAGGAGGGACTTTAACACCCATGTCAATTATATTCACAATAATCCGGTAAAACATAGATATGTTGAAAATCCTAAAGACTGGGCTTGGTCAAGCTTTCACATATTTAAGAAAAGAGGTTATTATTAAGATATTATGAAAAAATACATCCTGGCTCACGAAGAGCATGCAATTACTCCTCTGACGATTTCCCCTAATCACAATGGTTGGGCGGCCAAGACATTGATTAAGCTGCTTGATGGCCATAAAACCGGTATTAACACGTTTATTGTACATGAAGACAAGGGGCTGATTTATTATTGTGACAAAGATGCCTGGGATAAAGGGTCAGATTATTTAATAAGCAAAATCCAGGCTAATCCCAAGTTTATTAAGTCTATCAAGAAAAAGTCAGAAGAATTCTATTCCAAATCTCTTAAAATAGTTCGGCAGACCGAGAAACAAGACCTGAAGAAATGGAGTAACAAGAAGTTGGCTGGATTCTTGCTCAAGACATACGACCTGGCTCTTGAATATTCAGCTTATGGCTATGTACCGGTACTATCAGACCATTATTTCAATAAATACTCTCACCTTTTAAAGCGCATTGTTAAGGGCTCCTTGGAGAATAAAAATGTGACTCTGTCTGTTCCTGAAACGGTCAATCATTTATCCACTCCGACTAAGCTCATACCTTCACAGCTGGCCAGGCTAGAATTGTTGAAGCTAGCCTTGGGTAAAAAAGATGCTGTGAATATCAGAAACTATTATCAGAAATGGTTCTGGGTAAACTATGGACACTTAGGTCCTCGTATTACTCTGTCAGAAACAATTGACGCTATAGACAAGCTAAGTAAAAACAAGAGAAAAACCAAAAAGGAGTTGGAAGATCTACTAAATCTAAATTCAGCTACTATTAAAATACAGAAACAACTATTTAAAAAGCTTAGCTTGAGCCCTATTGAAAAGTACCTTTTTCGAGTAGCCCAAACATTTACTTATCTCAAGGGTCAAAGAATGGAGTCACTGTTTGGTATCTATGCACAATGGGAACGAGTTTTATCGGTGGTTTCTGCACGCTGGGCTACTCCAAAGAAACTGTTGTACTATTGCTCGGTCAATGAGCTGAATGATTTAATTAGAAAGAATAAAACCATCCCTCTTCATGTCTTAAAGTCCAGGGAAGAGTTCTGCGTCTGGGTGGCTCGCTCTGAATATTCACAGCAGATTTTAATAGGGCCAAAGGCGAAACAGTATATTAAGAAACATGCTAGAGTGTCTAGACAGAAAATCAAAGATGTCTTGGTAATCCACGGAAATGTAGCCTCAACAGGCTATGCTAAAGGCCGAGTAAAAATAGTTAACCGCACTTCAGAAGTAAGCAAGGTAGAGCCTGGTGATGTTCTTGTTTCTGTTGCCACAAATCCTTCACTTTTACCGGCGATGAAGATAGCCTCAGCTTTTGTGACTGATACAGGTGGTTTGACTTCCCACGCTGCGATTGTTGCTCGTGAATTTAAAAAGCCATGCATTATCAGTACAAAGATTGCCACCAAGGTGCTGAACGATGGTGACATGGTGGAAGTGGATGCTAAAAAGGGAGATGTTAAGAAAGTATGACGAATTCATTTCTATCGGTATTCAGCAGTAAGAAAATAAAATTCAGAACTGCTGAATGGCTATTGGTGTCTGCGATTGTCTTTGTAATAGTATTTACGTATGTCATCTATAACGTACCGGCGGTTACTGATGTGATAGAGTCTTTTTGGAGTAATATTGAAACGTACAGTTATCGTATGGGATATCTGGGATCGTTTATCATGTCATGGTTGGCTAATTCAACGATAATTATCCCCTTTCCTTATACAGCCCTGATTTTTCTAATAGGTGCCAGTGGTTTGAACCCTATTATTTTAGGGATATGTGCGGGGATCGGAGCAACTCTGGGCGAATCAGTTTCATATATAGTTGGGTACCTTGGCCACAAAAGTGCCAAAAAGAAATATGAAAAAAACATGGCCATGCTTCGACAGCTTATAGAGCGCCGACCTACCTATACGCTTTTCTTTTTATTTCTGATTGGTGGTACACCAATACCGGATGATGTTTTTCTGATTCCTTTAGGCTTGATTCGTTATAATATTTTCAAGGCGATAATTCCATTTGCTATTGGGAAGATTATTTTAGTTACAATATACGCATACGCGGGTAAGCTAGTGGGTGGTGAGTTTACAATAAGCTATTTTCAAGAACAGGGACCCTTATTTAATGTAATATCATTAGTTAGCGCCATCGTAGTCATTTACCTTGTATTGAAAATAGACTGGGAAAAGGTTAGTAAAAGACTAATACTTGGTCGAGATAAGCCAGTCAATAAATATATATCGGATTGAGGAAACAAAAGAAGCAGCTAAATTACTATTGGACAAATACTCATAATAGCAGGCGAGGATGATCATCCTCGCTTACGGTTTTTAGCAATTTTGGAAGATATAATTTTTATTCGCAGACGAGCCTCCCACCTTTGCCTAGGCTTCGGAGGGCAGGTAAGACTCGCTCACGGTTTTCTTAAGTAAAGAAAGAGACCCCCGACCTTTAGCGTAAAGGTGGGGGGTCTTTGGGATAAGGAGCGACGAGGATCGAATCGATGCTACTCGGGATAGCCCTCGAAGATGACCGTAGACTCGACCAGTTCGACCGTGTTGGTCTTGGGATCGACCTCGACGACGTACTTCATGATCCCAGCGGGCTGAAGCCGAAGTGTGTTATCGGGGTCGAGAACACAGGCATCCGCACCAGGTGAATGCGTGCCGACATAGACGATGATGTCCTGTTGGTGGTCCGACAAGACCAAGATGTTGGCCCAGCGGAACATGCACTCGGTGAAACGAGCCCGAACACCGATGAACGTCGGCCATGCACCCAGCCATAGCGAGATAGTATTCCTGGCTCCAGTGGCAATGGCTGCATTGACATAGGCCACGGCGTCACTGGCCGGGAACCGATCGTAGACACTGTGTCGGAAATCGAAGCCCATGTCAGGCTGACGCGGAGTATTGGCGTTACCACTGGCCCTCAAGGCGATGTTCGTCGTACTGATGGCCCGCTTACAAAACGAGCTGAATCCTTTAACGAATCGGACATCGGAGAGATACTTGGTGGCCGAACGACGGACTTGCCCACGACCTTTGGGTGTCAGAGCGTCCCCATCTTTGTCACCGTGCCGTTGAGCGTAAAAGGTGACCCGGACTTTCTGATTCTTCCTAGACATCTGAAAACCTCCCATATCTGATTGTGGTACTGAACCGCAAAGGCTTAAACTGCTCCCTTGTTATATCGAAAGAACAATGTATAATAGCACGGTTTAATAGTCTTGTCAAGGATATGCGTAGAAACACTGAGAAGGTAACAATCCTATAACTATGGATTGTAAAGTTTTGCTTTACTAAGTTGGTTTTTGATTTTATGATAAAGTATCTGGTATCTCCAGAGTAAGTAGGTCCTTGAATAACCCGCTATTCGCTTTGCAAGAGTAAT
>JAHIZJ010000074.1 GCA_018814765.1 Patescibacteria group bacterium | reverse complement strand
TATCTCATATGGTACAATACCAAAAGACCTCATTGGTCGCTTAAACTGCAATCCCCTGTGGATTATTTACTTAAAAACAATTATCTGTCCAGGATGTGTTGGACTAATACATAAATTTGATAAATATCCACAGATTAGGTATAATGAACGCATGCCCAAAAGAAAAGCCAAGCCTGCCCCATTTGATAAAATGAAAAAGAAGCTTAGTTTGGATGGTAGCAGACAAGCCTTAGTAATTGAAGAAATACAAGAGCATGCCAAGCCGGATGTCGATTTTTATTTACTGAGTATTTTTTCAGGTATCATCATTACGCTTGGTCTGATTAGAGATAATACTGCTGTGGTTATCGGCGGAATGTTGATTGCTCCGTTTATCTGGCCGATATTGCTATTGGCTTTAGGTGTGGTGAGAGGACAACCCAGAGCTTTAAGAAAAGGTTTTCTGGCAGTAATTAAGGCATCTGTGATTTTTGTGGCTGTGTCCTATTTGATTACTGTTGTCTGGCCTGAGTTTGAAATGGGTAGAGAAATAATGATTAGGACAGAGGCAACTTTAGCTGAGTTGGGCATAGCTTTGGCAGCCGGATTTATTGGTGCGTTCATTATTGCTTGGCCAAAAATCACCTCTGCTTTTGGTGGTGTTTTAATCGCTGCCGCCTTGACACCTCCCTTAGGTGTCTTCGGAATCACTATGGCGAGTGGTAACTTTGAGCAGATGATGGGGGCTTTTCTGCTTTATTTGGCAAATCTTATTGCTATTACTTTTGGCGGGGCTTTGTTATTTTTCTTAATAAAAATTAGACCGTTGAAATATGAACAAACACCTAAACGAATATTTTATAATACAATTTGGGCGATAGTATTTTTTGTCCTAATAGCAATACCATTAACATACTTTTTTGTTGATGCCGCAAAAATACATCAGCAAGAATCAATTGTCAAAGACATATTTGTATCTAATCTGCAGGATGCTGAAGTTTCAGATATTTCAGTTATTCACTCAAAGGACGTGGTCAATGCAACAGTGACCGTAAAATACAAAGATGATATATCTATCAGCAAGGCTGAGGGCATAAAAGAATTAATTGCGGATAAGATAAAAAAACAAGTAGAGCTGGAGATTTATCTAATTCCAATGAGAAAAGTAGGGGAGAGCGATGACACATATCGAGTTAAATTAAATGAGTGATACATTTAAAGATCTAAATATAGAACAGCGCCGGGCGGTCGAGTTTGGAGACGGCCCGTTATTAATCGTAGCTGGAGCTGGAACAGGTAAAACAACAGTAATAACACATCGTTTAGCTTGGCTGATTTTTCAAAAAAAAGCCAAACCGGATGAGATATTAGCATTGACCTTTACTGATAAGGCGGCTGGTGAGATGGAGGAGCGTGTGGATTTGCTGTTACCCTATGGTTATGTAGATCTTTGGGTTTCAACATTTCATGCATTTGGTGAACGAATACTAAAAGACCATGCCCTGGACTTAGGCCTGGATCCGGGTTTTAGAATTCTATCTACCCCTGATCAGTGGTTTTTGATCAGACAAAATCTGAATGACTTCAATCTGAAGTATTATAAACCCTTAGGTAATCCAACAAGGTTTATCTATGCTTTAGTTAAGCACTTTTCACACCTTAAAGATGAGCATATAGAGCCTGATGATTATGTGGAGCACGCTAAAAAAACTCTTAAAAAAGGTAATGCAAACGATGAAGAAGCTAAAGAGTCAGCTGAAAAACTAGTAGAGATTGCTCAGGCCTACCAGGTTTATCAAAAATTACTTATTGATAATGGTTGGTTAGACTTTGGTGATCTGGTTATTTATACATTGCGATTATTTAAGACCAGGAAAACAGTTCTAGAGCAATATCGAAAAAAATTCAAATATATTTTAGTGGACGAGTTCCAAGATACAAATCTTGCTCAATACGAATTGGTAAAGCTTTTATCAGGAAATAAACAGAATATTACAGCCTGCGGAGATGATGACCAATCTGTTTATAAATTTAGAGGCGCTTCAATTTCAAATATATTGCAGTTCAAAAAAGATTTCCCCAACGTTCAGGATGTGGTCCTGGTACAGAATTATAGGAACAAGCAAAATGTACTGGACCTATCATATGATTTTATTCAGCTGAATAATCCAAATCGACTTGAAGCGCAACTGAAAAAGTCTGGTAGTAAAGAAAAAGAAATATCGAAAAAGTTAAAGGCTAATAGAAACGGTTCCGCCATAATTGAGCATATTCATAGTGAGACATTAGATCGCGAAGTTATGTCTGTAGTTAAAAAAATTGTCGAACTAAAAGAACAAAAAAAATCCAGTTGGAGTGATTTTGCTATATTAGTTCGAGCAAATGATATGGCCGATCCTTTTGTCACAGTGTTAAATGCCCAAGGACTACCTTTTCAGTTTATTGCATCCAAGGGTTTGTTTCAGAGGCCGGAAATCATTGACCTGATTTCATATCTTAAGTTGTTGGACAATTATCACGAAACAGCCGCAGTCTATAGAATTATTTCAATTAAAGCATTTAACATTCCGGTTGAAGACATTGTTAAATTAATGCACTACTCAAGTCGAAAAAGTATTTCATTATATGATGCGCTGGTTCAGGCAAGATTATTGGGCTTGGAACAGACATCTATTAAGAAGCTTGATAAGGTACTAAGCTTGATAAAAAAACATACCGAGATGACACGTAACAAGACTGTTGGGCAAGTGTTATATCGTTTTGTCAAAGAATCTGGCTATCTGGAAAAACTAACCAAAAAAGAAACACTGGCCAACGCGGAAATAATACTAAATATAAACAAGTTTTTTACCAAGATATCAGCTTTTGAAAGTCAGAATGAAGACAAGTCAGTCAAAAGATTTATGGCTGAGCTAAAGATTATGTTGGAAATTGGTCAGGATCCGGCACCTTCAGTAATGTTGGAGGGGCCTGAGTCTATCAAGATTATGACCATTCATGCTGCCAAAGGGTTGGAATTCCCATATGTTTTCCTGATAAACATGGTCGACAAGCGTTTTCCTTCTATCGGCCGGCGCGAGGAAATTGAAATTCCTGATGAACTGGTTAAAGAGATACTTCCGACTGGAGATATTCACTTGCAGGAAGAGAGACGCTTGTTCTATGTAGCTATGACGCGCGCAAAAGATGGTCTGTTCTTTACTACGGCTGACAACTATGGAGGAGTTAGGAAAAAGAAGCCCTCACGTTTTTTAAGTGAAATAGATTCCAAGAAGTTCGTTAAGCCTGTCGGATTCAAAGAGGCTTTGGATATTGATTACCCTGAAGAGAAGGAAGGTATAAAAAACGACGTGATAAAATTTGTGCCACCAAGATACTTAAGCTTTACACAGCTTAAGGCTTTTTGGACCTGTCCATATCAGTATCGATATAGGTTTATTTTAAAGGTCCCGGGTGAGCCAAAACATACCTTTAGCTATGGTCGTACAATTCATGACACACTTCATCAGTTTTTCCAGCTTGTTCAGAGAGGGGCTAAGCCTAATTGGTCAAAGCTTAAAGAGATTTACGAAGCGAACTGGATAGACGATTGGTATGAATCACCTGAACACATGTCCGAAAGAAAAGCCCAAGGTGAAGAGTCTTTGAAAACATACCTTGATTCGTATCAGGGCAAACTGCCCAGTCCATTGTTTTTGGAAAAAGGATTTATAATTAAAGTAAAGGGTTATTCTGTTAAAGGAGTTATTGATAGAATAGATGAACTATCAGACAAGTCAGTCGAAATAATTGACTACAAGACCGGTAAAAAACCCAAGTCGAAAAAAGTTGATAATCCGGAACAGCTACTAATCTATGCTATGGCAGCCAAAGAGAGTATGAAGCGCGAGCCTAGCAGATTGACCTATCATTATCTTGATGGAAATGAGCAGGTAGCCTTCGGAGCTAAAGACGAAGCAATTGCCAAAGTTAAGGAGAAGATTGCCCAGACAGCAGATGAGCTAAAAACAAGTAAATTCCGACCCAAACCAGGCTTCCAGTGCAAGTACTGCGACTACAAAGATATTTGTGAATATAGGCAGGTTTAGAATTAAAAATAAAGCAGGGAGACTAACCCTGTTTTTATAAACAATATTATTATCCACCCACATTGTCATGCCGTCCCCCACCCTTTAAATAAATGGGTGGGTGGATCGGTATCTCAATACCAACAACCTATTTATCATGTACACCTATGACGTATTCATAGTATCAAACAACCTCTGTACGGTATTAGATATTGGTATGATAAATGATTTACTAAGAAGAATGTATGAACATAAAAGAGGAGAAATCAGAGGCTTTAGTCAGCGCTATCATTTCACACAATTGCTATACTTTGAGGAAAAGGGATAAGCTCTCGGCAGAACCCATATTTCAGACTTTGGGCTGTGACTATACACTCAAACCCAGGTCGATACTCATTTACTAGGAATGAGTCTATCCTTTCGTAGCAATGCGAGAGGATTTTTTTATTTAGAAACACCCCCCTACTTTTCACAGCTTTGGATGCTTTATTATTGAATATTTACTGACTAACCCAAACTATAAATATTTCTGATTCTTTTAGCTTGATACCATGTTTCTTTAAAACTCGAATAAGATTGCGCATATCCTTTCGGGTAACAAACATTTCTATGATGGCGTCCAGTTTAATATCAATTTCATCAAATCGTTCATCCATTTGATCAAAGCGCTTATCAACTATATCAAGTCGTTGATTAAAATGCGAAATAAATTCGCGAATATCTCCACGAATAGTAGCGATAGCGCCATCGAGATGAGCCTTAGTGAGTGGTTTTGACATTTTCATTTCCTTTAACTCCCTATCGTAGTATGAACAGTATATAACGCGAATGGAGAAGCGTCAATACCTCATTGGCGTCTTTAGCTCTCCTCATAGCCATAAGACTTTCCATATACTCTTTAGCATATAATGTTCTTAAGACGGTTGTTTATTATAAAAGCAGACTTATTCTCGCAAGCGCATCTTTAAGCGCGAAGCTGGTTTTCTCTGAAGAGGTAAAATGAGATATAATGGAATTGCATATAATAATCCTAATGAAACATAATGAGTAAAAAGATAGCGCTACTGGAGGAGCAGTCTACGGACTAGGATTAGTCGGTGCAGCGTTTTATTATATTGGTACAGCTGGCACATTTTGGATGGGAGTACTAGGTTTATTGAAAGCCATCATCTGGCTAGTATTTCTGGTCTATGAGGCGCTAAAGTTTATGATGTAGTTAGAGTATAGACAGGAAGTCGGATACGTCTTTAGGCACGCTAATAAAAGCGACCCTTGACAAGTCAAAGACGGTATGCTAGCATTACCAATCAAGTATTCGCTGGTTTCAGCCGCACTTCAGAAAGTCATACAGACACGTATAAACACAGTGTTGCGAAGAAAAGTGAGCAAAACCAGACAAGTATCAGTTTTTCAGAACAGAGTTAATAGCGCAGAAGCATCCAGCCCAAATCATAAAGAGGTACAATAGGATTCACGCGCCACTCATCAGAAGTTAATTGGAACCCTTTAAGCAGAGGGTTTTTTGATTTATACTAGATTTAAGTTCAGGTTGAAAAGCTTTAGCCCAGTTGGTTCAAACTAACAGACCCCGCTTTGTCAGTTGTAGAGTAATGTTATGGGTTAAGTAGTGGCTACATCGGCCTGCCTGCCGGTAGGCAGGGGTTCTTTGCCAGTGGCTTCGATATCGTTACTACCAAGACTTAACTTTTGATAGATGCATTATCACCAGTTCTAGGCAAAGAAAAAGCCGCCTCAACTTTGATGTATATTGACGGCTAATAGGCATCGTTAGGCAGACCGATTGATCTTTTTAAGATCGACACGTGGGCTGGGGCAAAACAAAACATTTTCTCCAACCCGAACCCATAAGATTACTTTGCCCCTCCAAACACAGAAGTCATCATGAGGCATAGGAGCAACTCCGACAACGTTACCCTCATCGTTAGTACCTGAAACCTGTATTTGTTCGTTATGACTAAAGCCAAATCTCTGGCAGGCTGAATCAGTGGTGTCAACAATGATAGTATAACCACCTTTTAGGGTAACCCTTTCAGTGTTGGGCATAGTTCCTCCATGAGCATAAGTGCAAAAAAGAATGAGCGTCCCAGTTCAAATTAGGGGATTTAAAGAATACTGTCAAGATATTAAGATGAACAATAACGTATGCAAAAGAAATAGAGTTATTATATGACCTATTACCATTTTTTTAAAGGTTGTATTTATACGTAATTAAACATAATAATTGGTGTAGGGGTTGATTTTATTGGGGTTTTAAAGTAAGATACAAGTATAGAGCATTGATACGAAAATAATGAGCAACCAGAAGCAAATAACCCCATTAACCCCGCAACTGGGAGAAAACCATCTAGCTGAAATTAAGCTTTCTTCTGATGATATAGATCTCATGGAGTTAGAAGAAAAAGCAACTCAAGAGGGGTTCAAACGTAATAATGATTTTCATATTACTATTATGGGTTTTGAGAGCGCCGATGCCTTGAAGGGCGTTTTGTCAAAACTTAATCAGACAGGGCAAAATGGGTTGATGAAGAAGATTGAAGATCTTTTTCAGGTCCTTAACTGGTCTTTTAAGCTGTCTCAACGCTATCATATTAAAAAGAGCGGTCAGTTTGATTCAAAACATGACAGAACGGAAGATCGTGAGTCCTATATTCAATTGGTTTATCTACCATCAATGGAGAAGTTTTATAAGAGACTAAACAAATTATTGAAAACAAGCCTTCCGACACAGGTCCCACATGTAACATTGTTTACAAAGGGAGAGTACAAGAATCCTGATTATTACGGAATTCCTATCCACTCGAAAGAAGAGTTTGATAGTTTAGATCCGGTTATTATTGAGT
>JAHIZJ010000139.1 GCA_018814765.1 Patescibacteria group bacterium | reverse complement strand
GACCGCGATACATTCAATTTCTTCACGGATGAAGGGCTGATCCCCAATTACGCCTTCCCGGAAGCGGGAGTGATTCTGCGCTCCGTCATCTACCGGAAAAAGCAAGCGGTTCAGGAGGGTGAAAGAAACTACGACACGTGGGTGTACGAGTATGAACGGTCAGCGGTCAGCGCGATTGCCGAACTGGCGCCGGAGAATCAGTTTTACGCGGGTGGCCGGAAAGTGAAAGTGGACCAGATAGACATGACCGTCTCCGATGTAGAGACATGGCGTTTATGCAATAACTGCTCTCATGCGGAGATGGTGGGGCAACATGGCGAAAAGAAGGCTTGCCCGAAATGCGGGAGCCTGATGTGGGCTGATGAGGGACAGAAGGCGACGATGCTGCGCATGAGGACTGTGTTTGCGACGAGCGAGGACAGGGAGAGCAGAATCGGGGACGACAGCGACGACCGGGAACCGACTTTTTACAACAAACATATACTGGTGGATTTCGAACAGAAAGATTGTGTGGCGGCTTATCGCATTGACAATGATGAACTGCCATTCGGTTTTGAATTTATCAGAAAAGCGACTTTCCGTGAGATAAACTTCGGCGAAAAAGGCGAGACGGAAAAGAACATTCGTGTCGCGGGAACGGAAATGCCGAGCAGGGGTTTCACGGTGTGCCGTCATTGCGGGAAAGTGCAGAACAAAAAAGGCGAGATAAAACACGCCTACACATGTCCGTCGAGAGACAAGGATTCTGAAAAGAACCTAACGGACTGTCTTTTTCTGTACCGTGATTTCTCGTCGGAAGCCATCCGCATGTTGCTTCCCGTGACGACCTTTTCCGGGGCGGATCGCAAGCTGCATTCGTTTGTGGCATCGCTCCACCTTGGCCTGAAACAGAAATTCGGGGGCAACATAGACCATCTCCAAACGACGGTATATGAGGAACCTGTGCCGGATTCCGAATACCGCAAGAAGTATCTCGTGCTTTATGACACGGTTCCGGGCGGCACCGGATATTTAAAGGAGTTGACGAGTTCAGAAGAAAAACTGATGGAGGTGTTTGAGAAGGCGTTGAATGTTCTGAAGGCATGCTCCTGCAATCAGGACGCGGTCAAGGATGGTTGCTACCGATGCCTCTATGCTTATAGAAGCAGCTATAACATGTCGGAAACTTCGAGAAGCGCCGCGGTTGAATTGCTGTCCGACATTTTGCGACACAAAGAAAACCTTGTGAAAACGGCATCCATCGCCGACATCAAGGTCAACGCGCTTTTCGACAGCGAGCTTGAAGCGCTTTTTATTAAATCGTTGGAGAAGATATATTCCGAAGAGACATCCGTAACGATCAAAAAAGAATTGGTCAATGGAAAGCCCGGTTACTTCCTCAAGATCGGAGAACAGGCCTACAACATTGAACCGCAGGTATTGTTTGGTAATAAAGATAACGTCAGCGTGGTTTCAAAGGCGGACTTTGTTTTCTGGCCCGCGAAAAAACAGAGCAAAAGGAAGCCCGTCGTTGTTTTTCTTGATGGATGGGAGTTCCACAAGGATCGCATTGGAAAAGACATGGCCCAGAGGATGGCTTTCCCTCAAAGCGGGGCGTATCATGTGTGGTCGCTTACCTGGCGTGATGTGGACAGCAAGTTCGGGAAAGTTTCGGATTATTATGTCAATTACCTCGATCCGGCTGCAGCACCGAACAAGCAGTTTAGCAAGCTGAAGCAGTCATTCAAAGACAAGGTGGAATATCTTGACGGCATTCATAGCAACAACAGCTTTGACTGGTTTATCCAATTTCTGGAAAACCCCAACGAGAAAAAATGGAGTGCTACTGCTTTCATCTATTCTTTGATGTATCTTGAAATACCTCCGGCGGAGAACACGGCTGAATGGGCGAACAAATTGAGGGAAGGTTTTCCCGTCGACATCGCGGAGCGGTGTCTTTCACTTGCGGAACCAAGGTTTTGTGGTTCTATGGACGTTCAGGGATTGTCGGAAGAGATGCCTGTACAGATATTCGCCGGAGTTGAACAATCCGCGGTTAACCAGTGTGATTGCACGAAATTGCGAATTGCCTGCCTGCTGGATGATTCCGATACGCATCTGAAGAAAACACATGCCGAGTCATCATGGACTGGTTTTTTACGACTGTATAATTTGTTTCAGTTCATCTCGTGTTCATATTCTGTTACCGACAGCGGGATGTCCCAACATGCCTACGATCCTCTGAAACTGCTGGAGGTTGGAAAGCAAGAGAAAAAAGCGGATGAAGAATGCGCTCAAAGCGAATGGCTTGAAATACGCGATTACATTGATGAAGAACTTCATGG
>JAHIZJ010000073.1 GCA_018814765.1 Patescibacteria group bacterium | reverse complement strand
TTTGTTTTTATGTAGGCTCTCTTTTACAAAAAAACACTTTTCCCAGCAAGTAAAGTGTTCATACTTCTACTATGAGTAATATAGTTTTTGTTTTTTCTTTACTTTTTGTTTTTTGGGTTTTTTGTGCCTCTTTGCCCTATTTAATGAGCCTTACATCTATAAGTATAGCGCATTTTTTACTATTTGTCAAGATTATTTCATAGTTTGAACCATATCATTGTTTTTGTTAAAGAGCTAATAATTTCTTAATACCCTGATGTACTGTATAATTAATATATTGGTAATATCAACTTCATGAACAAACGATTATATCTAGGTGTATTTCTAACTGGCTTATCTATTTTAATGTTGGAGGTAGCTATAACACGGATTCTGTCCGTGATTTTATTTTATCATTTTGCTTTCCTGGTTGTTTCATTGGCACTGCTCGGAATCAGCATTAGTGGTTTCTACGTTTATTTATTCCCAAAAACATTCTCCCAAGATAAAGTCAAAACTCAATTGCCGCTATCAGCTCTTTTATTTTCGATATTCTCAGCCGTACTAATTATTTCAATTTCTCTATTTGATCTGGAAAGCGTATATCCTATTGCGGGCCTGACTTTAATACCATTCTTTTTTGGTGGCCTATGCTTATCTTTAATTCTAAAGCATTTTGCTAAACAAGTGAGTAGGCTGTATTTTTTTGATCTATTAGGATCTGGTATAGGATGCATCCTTGTAATCTTCGTATTAAATGTAATAAGGGCATCAAGTGTTATTCTACTAGTGGCAAGTATTATTGCTCTGACAGCTTGGATTTTTTCTACTCTCGACGATTCATTAAAAAAAATAAAGCAAGCATATGTTTGGGTACTGCTCACGCTTCTTTTTCTTACACTGATAAATTCTGTCTCGCCATTATTTATCATCGATTACTCAAAGGGATTCCTCGAAAAACAAGTATCTGATCATGTCGAATTTGATAAGTGGAATTCATTCTCTCGCGTAATTGTCTACTCACGAGAAGATAACAAGTATATCAAAAAAATATTAATTGACAACAGTGCTTCAACAACACTTACCTATCTTCAAGACATTAATAACTTAGACTCTTTGAAGAAGAAGATAACCAACCTTCCTTTTGAACTGCGCAAGTTTGATAAAACACTTATTCTCGGTCCGGGTGGCGGTCAGGACATATTAACCGCTTTGGTTTATGGTAATGCTGATATAACTGGCGTTGAAATCAATCCTATTATCGTTAACGATATTGTTAAAGGTAAATACCAATATTACGCTGGAGACTTATTTAATTATCCGGGCGTGAAAGTTGTCGTGGACGAGGGACGTAGTTTCCTCGAAAGAGACAACAATAAATATGATTTAATTCAAAATACGTTCGTCGACACTTGGGCTGCTTCATCAGCTGGTGCTTATGCTCTCTCAGAAAATAATCTCTATACAGTTGAGGCGTTTATGACTTATTTTGAACACCTACAATCCGATGGCATGCTAGCATTCACTCGCTGGTGGACCGAACAGCCAAGGGAATCGTTACGGGTGGTGTCACTAGCTATAGAGGCCCTAGCTCAACTCGGTATATCAGACCCAAGTAATCACATTATGATAGTGGGCAAAAGAGACTTTGACGGATCTGGAAACCATGTAGCAACAATGCTATTTAAGAAAACTCCCTTTTCCCAGGAAGAAATATTATTATCTGAACAATGGGGCACAGAGCTCGGTTACGAATCGATTTACTCTCCAGAGAATAAGAATAATCCCATATTTACCGAATTGATTGAGACCAATGATCGTAACACTTTCTATCAAAACTATCCTTATGATATTAGGCCCGTAACTGACAATCGGCCCTTTTTCTTTAATACTCAATGGTTAAAAGATTGGCATAAAGACATAGTTATAAACGAAGGAGCATCCGAGGTTCATGCAGGCACTAAAAACCTATACAACTTGTTTATTATTCTGATAGGGTCTGTTGTCCTTTTGGTATTTTTACCGCTATTGCTATATAGGCGTTATGACGTGTTTTCAGGATCCAGTGGCACGGGTCGTGTTCTAACTTATTTTGTTTTATTAGGACTAGGGTTCTTAACCGTTGAGATATTTCTAATGCAAAAACTTGTTCTATTTCTGGGACATCCGGTTTATTCCCTTTCGGTGGTGCTTTTTTCACTGCTCGTTTTTGGAGGAATTGGAAGTTTTATCAGTGGATTCATTAAATATGAATCTATAGTTTCAAGGTTAAGGATTATCATGACAGCTCTAATTATAATATTCATTACGTATCTGTTTCTCTTGCCCATCATTATTGACATTTTTCTACAATCAACTCAGATACTACGTTTTGCTGTGTCATTATTAATCCTATTACCCCTGGGTGTTCTAATCGGGATGCCCTTCCCTCTTGGCATTAAACTGGTCAATCAGTCACACAACAAACTCATCCCTTGGATTTGGGGATTAAACGGAGGAGCTTCGGTTTTAGGTTCTGTTCTGGCCTTTATTCTATCTATTAATTTCGGTTTCAATCTAACGCTTATTGTGGGAGCGGGCTTCTATCTCCTAGCCTTGGTTATGGTAAAAAAGTTCTGATAGTTTAACTCTTCTTATTTTAATGTAGGCCACATATCAAAACAGCACTATATCAATGCACAACTAATACAGATGTTGGGCTTGTCTGTCATCTGTAAATCATAGTTTATCAATAATAAAAAACTGGATTATTTGGCTTAATACTGCTATATTGAGAATGATTAATCTACAAACAAAAAATGAAAAAAGCAAAAACTATATTTATCATAATCAATTTGGCAATTGTCGCTTTTTTAATTTATTATTTAGCCAAGCTAGACTACCAACAAATTGGCGAACTGTTTACAAAATCAAATAAAGGATTGTTGATTGCCGGCCTGGCTTTTTACTTTTTAAGCTTATATTTCAAGATCATTCGTTTCGGCCGAGTAGTGGAGTATTATGGCTATAAATTTTCTTTCAAAGACAACGCCTTTATTCAAATGGTTGGTATTGCAATCGCCATGATGACTCCCGGACGTTTAGGAGAAGCCAGCAAAATTTTTCTGATGCATCAAAAAAAGGTTCCAGCCATGACCGGGACTACTCTGACTATTTTTGAGAGAGTGTTTGATTTTTTGTTTTTAAGTCTGGCTTCCCTGATATTTGCTCTGCAATTTATGAAAGGCTCAAATCTGATATGGGGATTTATATTTCTATTCATAGTTATGGTCGTACTGCTTGTGCTTCTGCGCAACCTGCACTGGCTAAGACGATTTATACCACAACGATTTAATTCTATATATGATAAGATTTCCGGATTGAAATTTAGTGGCAATAAAAAGCATTTAATTTATATTTCAGTATATTCAATTCTTACCTGGTTTGCTCAATCCCTACTTTCGTGGTTTGCGCTTAGAGCTATGGGCTTTGAGGTGTCTCCGCTGGCAGTACTGGGTGTAGAAGCAATCGGAACACTCGCGGCCATTATCTCATTTCTACCTTTAGGCATTGGAGCAATGGACCTGTCAATGCTCTTTCTTTACTCGCTTCTAGGCATATCAAATGAGGTGGCTGCTATTGTAGTATTGCTTTCACGTACTATTGGGTTCTTGGCTCCCCTACTGGTGGCCTTGATCATGACAAACTATAATCGAACTTCGATAAAGGAGATACGTGCCGGCATGTCTATCAGCAAGAGAGTAAATAATAACAGCCCTACCTAGATAAACCTCAGAAAAACAAAACCCTGCACTTAACAGGGTTTTTAGCACTCTATATTCAGTTGTAGTTTTGTTTTCTGCTTTAAGTATATCGCATTTTTTACTATTTGTCAACGTCATTGCTCATTTTATTGACGATGAACTACAAAAATTATATAATATAGCCAATGGATTCACCTAAAATCGATTTTAACGCTTCAACTGGCAAAGAAGAAGCTAATAAGACACCTCAAAACATAAAGCCTAAAAAAAACTGGACTCTTTCAGTACTCAAGGTAGGGCTTTATCTTTTTATGTTTATTGTTATCCTCGGGTTTTCCCTGTCTTACAAGGTTATATTTTCCAGTGATGGTGTTTTTAGCAGACAAGAGGCAGGGTTCTTTGAGCAGATAAAACACTTGGTAACCAGTGGTGATAAAACCATAGATGGTGAATCAAACGACAGAGTCAATATTTTATTGGTTGGCATGGGTGGATTAGGACATCAGGGGTCATATCTCTCTGATACCATAATAGTAGCCAGCCTAAAGCCTTCCACTAACGATGTGGCCCTTTTATCGATCCCTAGAGATCTTTATGTTGAAATTCCGGAATATGGCTGGCGTAAGATCAACAATGCCAATGCTTTTGGATACATGGAAGACCCAAAAAAGGGCGGCGAGTGGTTGCTGGCCACAGTCTTAGAAGAGATTCTTAACCAACCAATACATTATTATGCGACTGTCGATTTTTCTGGCTTTATGGAGGTAGTTGATTTGCTTAACGGAGTTGACATCAGCGTAGACAGGTCATTTACTGATTACCAATATCCTGATAATAACTATGGCTATGACCCTGTTTCGTTTCAAGCGGGTGAACAAAACATGGATGGTGATACAGCCTTGAAATATGTTCGTTCGCGCCATGGGAGCAATAATGAAGGATCTGATTTCGCACGATCTAGGCGACAGCAAAAAGTACTCAATGCTATTAAAGATGAAATTTTTTCTTTAGGTACCCTGATCAATCCCAAAAAAGTTATTGATCTAATGGAAACGGTGGGTTCACACCTTAAAACCGATATGGAAGTCTGGGAAATAATCAGATTGGCTGAATTGGGTAAACTGGCAAATACAGATAACTTAATAAATCGTGTTCTGGATACCACACCAAGTGGGCTTTTGTATTCAGATATAACGATAGATGGCGCCTATATCCTAAAACCACTAAGTGGTGATTATAGTGAAATACAATCATTGGCAAAAAATATTTTCAACTACACCGCGCTTACCAAGGAAGAAGCTAAGATAGAAGTACAAAATGGCACCCGGCTAAATGGTTTGGCTGAAAGTACAGCAACCCGATTAAAAGAAATAGGCTTTAACATTATTGGGGTTACAAATGCTAAAGAAAGTAATCTGACCGAAACAATTATTTATGATAGGTCGTTAGGTCAAAAACCAGAAACACTACAGCTTCTGAAAAAAGAGCTCAATGGTAAGCTGGTTGCAACTGAACCAATTTTTTCATCTACTCTTAGCGACAGCTTTTCTGACTCTGATAGTCAAGGTTTATCACTTGAAGAATCTGTTAGTAATGTAACCAACAATCCAGTTCCAGAAGACATTGAGTCTGATATTGTTGTTATCTTGGGCAGTGATATATATTCTCTGCATACAAATACAAATCAGGCCAATACTAACACTGAGTAATTCATTTTTATAGCTATATTATGTCTCGTGTGAAAACAGTGGCCTTAATTGGACGCACCAATGTCGGTAAATCAACTCTTTTTAACCGTCTAATAGAAGAAACCAAGGCTATTGTTTCCAATCAACCCGGCACCACTCGTGATAGAAACGAGGCTTTTGTTTATTGGCGAGGTAATAAATTTAAACTAATTGATACCGGTGGCATAGACATTGACCCTACTAGTGCCATCGAGCAATCAATCGTACAACAGGTAAAAACTGCCCTAGTCAAGGCAGACCTAATTCTACTAGTAGTCGATGGACAAGTAGCACCAATGGCACAAGATCGTGAAGCGGCTCGTTTGATACAAAATTTGAAGTGTCCTTCCTTTATTGTCGTCAATAAAATTGATAGCCCGATCAGTAAACATACCAGCTATCATGAATATTATAAGCTGGGCTTATCAAAAATGCTTCCGGTTTCGGGTCGTAATGGTGTTGGTTCTGGCGACCTTCTGGATGCCATCTATTACCGGCTCTTTTTAAACAAGTCCCCTGACCTTACCAAAGAGAGTCCAACGATTAATATAGCCATTATTGGTAAACCCAATGTGGGCAAGTCTTCCATTATTAACATCCTGGTCGGAGAGGAACGATCAATTGTTACTCCTATCCCCCATACTACCCGCGAATCACACGATACACTTTTACAGTATCATGATGATTTAATCTGTCTGGTTGATACCGCAGGCTTGAGAAAAAGCAGTAAAATCAAAAAAGCTTATAAGAAAACCAAGACACTTGAAAAAGACAGTGCCCAGAGTACGCTTGAGTCAATAAAAAAATGTGATGTGGCGTTATTAGTTCTAGATTTGTCTAGCCCCATTACCCAACAAGATAAACGCTTGACTCAGCTAATTGCAGAGCAGGAAAAAGGACTAGTGGTAATAGCAAACAAATCAGACCTGGTAAATGATCTAAAACCATATGAAATAAATAAAATAATCCTTTCCGCCTTCCCCTTTCTGAAATGGGCTCCCGTTCTTATTGTTTCAGCCAAAACAAAAAGAGGGGTTAAGCAAATACTTCCTCAAGCCATAGCTGTCAAGTCAGAATGCTATATTGAAATTGAACAAGCCAAGCTGAATGGATTTATCCGACAAATCACTCAAATGAAACGGCCACCTATCACCACCGCAAAAAAGAAAACGACTGCCAAACTACGCATAGAACAAATTCGGACCGGCCCCCCCGCTTTTCAGGTTAGCACTAATGTTCCCGGCAGTCTGCCTGCTTTTTATCTAAGGTTTATCGAACATCAATTACGAGCAAGCTTCGGTCTCGTAGGTACGCCTATAAAAATAAGTTTTAAGAAATATTACGGAAAAAAATAATGAAGCTGATAGTTGGCCTGGGTAACCCAGGAAAAAAATATGAATCAACGCGTCACAATATTGGTCATATGGTATTGAACACTTTGTCTAAAAGCTTAAAGAAAAAGTTTCAGTCAAAAATTAAATTAAAGTCCGATATTATAAAAGCCAAGGTAGGCAAGACCGAGATAGTCTTAGCCAAGCCAACAACTTATATGAATTTATCAGGCCAGGCTGTGGTTCAGCTTATGAATTTCTATAAAGTAAAACCGACAGATATCTGGCTGGTTTACGATGATGTTGACATTGAATATGGTTTTATCAAGATCAAGCCTTTCGGCTCAGCGGCCGGGCACAACGGAGTTAACTCAATAATAAAAAGCCTCGGCACAACAAAGTTTCCTCGTTTTCGTGTGGGCATCAAACCATCGGCCGAAGCTGCTACTCAAGCCAGATATCATAAACTTACTACTTCGAGCTTTGTCCTACGTGCTTTTTCACCGGATCAAGATAGGATTCTGGAAGGTATTTTGGATCAAACCGCAGATGCTATTGTGTTGGCACTGGAAAAGGGCCTTGCCACTGCGATGAATATGTATAATTAATAAATCATACTATTATAATGTAAAAAACTTCATTTTGCTTTTTTTATTTTAAGTACACTCTTAAATTATTAATTTTACATTGAAATATGTATCTGGCAGTTCCGAAATTATTTGTTAATGCAATCCGTAGCCGCAAATCTGTGTTTGCGGCAAGAATACATGATGGTTTTCGATAATAAGCGCGCAAACACAGACCTGTCCGCCGCACAAGGCTACGGCAGGCGGGTTTGCGCTTACGTAGATTAATTTTACATTTTTACAGACATTACGCACTTTAAAAAAATAGCGTAAAATAAAGGCAAAGATTAAAATTAAAACAAAAACTATGTCTTTGCCGAAAAATGTTATCCATTACATCAAGGGTCTAATGTGCGTGTTTGAGAATGCTAACTGCATA
>JAHIZJ010000072.1 GCA_018814765.1 Patescibacteria group bacterium | reverse complement strand
CAATGAACGAACTTTGCACTGTAACAAATAAAAAATTATTTGTCAATAGTTACATAAAAAAAGCCGCCACCAGTAGCGGGCCTTGCTCATAGACGTTTGTCTATGTCATGCTGTAGCGTGGCCCAAAATGGGCCCATGAACTGGTGGCTGACTAATTTAACTGGACTGAAGACACGTATTGCCTTTGGCCAAAGGTACAATTCAGGTATAATAGTAGCAGGCGAAAGATAATTTGGCAATTCTAGGATATTAATGAAAGACATTATTGAAACACATCCAGAAAAGATAAAAACGATTAAGGATCGTATACTTCAAGCTGGCCCAGAAAATTTTCACGTACTGGCTGACTTTGACCGTACGTTGACCAAGGCGTTTGTTGGGGATCAGAAAGTACCCTCACTGATTTCGATATTGCGTGATGAAGGTTATCTGACGCAAGACTATCCTGCTAAGGCTAAAGCTCTCTACAATAAATATCATCAGATTGAGATTGATTCGGATGTTTCGTATGAAGACAAGAGAAGCGCTATGCATGAATGGTGGTCAAAGCACTTTGAGTTGTTAATCGCATCTGGTTTGTCAAAAAGCGATATAGAGCATGCCATGCTTGATTCAGGTCGAGTAGAATTTAGAGAAAAAACAAGTGAGCTGCTTGATTTATTGCATCAACTAAAAATACCCTTGATCGTTTTATCTTCGAGCGGATTGGGCGGTGACTCAATTTCATTATTTTTACGAAGGCACCAGAAGCTTTATAAGAATGTACATATTATTTCCAATTCTTTTGAGTGGAATAAGGAAGGCAAAGCGGTAAAGGTGCATCAACCCATTATTCATTCTATGAACAAGGATGAAACAGTAGTTCGAGACTTTCCTTTTTATCAGGAGATTAAAAAAAGAAAAAATGTCATTCTATTAGGTGACAACGAAAATGACATTGACATGATAACTGGATTTGATTATACCGGTCTAATTAAGGTAGGATTTCTAAATGAAAAAGTTGAAGAGCGTTTAGAGCAATACAAAGAAAAATTTGATGTGGTAATCTCAAATGACGGATCAATGGAATATGTTTTTAATTTGATAAAAGATCTAACTTAAGAAATATGGCCAACGAAAAAGTAGAAGTGATTGATGACGATTTAAATGTGTTGGAGGTTGTTGAAAGACGGGAGATAATCAAAAGAAATCTCAAGCATAAGTCGTTTTTAATTATTGTGAAAAATAGTCAAGGTCAGTATTACGTAGACCAAAGAAAAAAAACAAAAAAGCATATCCTCTAATGTGGGAGATAGGTGCGGGAGAAACATATGAGCAAGCAGCTCAACGCGAATTAAAAGAGGAATTAGGGATTGATACGCCCGTTAAATATTTGTTTGATTTTAATTTTAAATCCGAGGTTAATAACTATAAGGCCAAGGTATATTCGGCAGAATATAATGGAGAAATAAAACTAAACATGGACGAAAGTGAACAAGGTAAGTGGATCTCATCGGATGAACTGAAAATGTTTATTAAGAAAGGCCGGCTTTGTCCCGATACTGAGGAATTTATTAAAAAGTATTTAGAAAGGGAAACAGAGAAATGAAAATTAAACTCATAGCACCATGTGGAATGAACTGCGCCCTGTGCATTGGGTTTGTGCGAGAAAAGAATAGATGCGCAGGGTGTAATGGAGCTAGCAAGGACATACATAAAGGTTGTCGAAATTGCCGTATTACTAATTGCCCGAAGTTAAAAGCCAGTAAATCCAAATACTGTTTTACGTGCGATATATTTCCTTGCGCTCGTTTGAAGCAATTGGATAAACGTTACCGAACAAAATACGAAATGAGTATGATTGAAAATTTGGAATATATTAGAGACAATGGTATAAGAAAATTTATCCAACACGAGAAGAGACGCTGGGTAAAGGGTGATAAGGTTTATTGTGTTCACCGTAAAAAGTATTATAAAATAACTTGATGTAATAATTAAATATTGATATATTATGAATGACGGGAGATTAATTAATCCCGTTTTTTGTAATGACCCAGCGTAGAATATACCAAGATGAATACCCCTATTTTGTGACGTTTCGGGCAAAAGATGGATATGCATTTTTCAATGATTCAAAACACACAAGACTATTAGGTAGAATAATATTCAAAACATGTGAAATAAAGTGTTATGAAGTTTTGTCATACCAGATGATGCCAGATCACGTGCATTTGTTAGTTAATCGACATCCCCAAGCGCAACCCGCTGTGGTTGCGCGTCAGTCAAGAAAGGCGAACGCAGGCACGGCGGCCAGCGTTCGGAGCAGGGGAAAAGAAACAGGTGATTTTAATATTACCGAATTGTTACATGGTATCAAATCATATTACATCAATGAATTACGTAAAAAACACAATATCCCGTATTCCATTTGGCAAAAGCGTTTTTATACATGCATCGTTGATTCAGAAAGGTATTTAGAAAACGTCATTTATTATATTAAAAAGAATCCCATAAAAGCTGAGTTACCAAGAAAATACCACGAAATGCCTTACCAATATTTTAATTGGGATAAGATCAAAGAACTTTTTTAGAATTAATGTCCATTTTTTGGTATAATAAGGTTAATCTAATCATTAATGAATATGTATGAAGTCAATTAAAAAGGCACTCATCTATGGAGTTTTAATTTGGATAATCCCTTTTGCGGTATCGTTTATCATTTTCTCATTACATGATGATAACAGAGCGCTCTTTGAATCGATTATGGCAGTGGTTGTAACAGCTGTTACCATGGCCTTTGGTATTTGTTATCTGAAGAAGGTCGAGGGTGATTTTCTCAAAGAGGGCATTTGGCTAGGTATAATCTGGTTAGTCACCAGCCTGGTCATTGATCTGATATTATTCCTGCCCGAGAGCGATATGCACATGGATTTTGTTGAGTATATTTATGATATTGGCATTACCTATTTGATAATTCCGATTGTCACAATTGGGTTAGCCAGCTTACTAAAGAAAACAAAGCGAAACGCATGAGTGATCACATAAAGTGGGAAGTTGTTGCGGGGGTTGTTATCAAAAAAGACGACAAATATTTACTAGTGCAAGAAATAGGTCCTAGGGCTCGTGGTTTATGGAATTGGCCCTCTGGGAGGGTTGAGCAAGGAGATACGATAGAAGAAACAGCCGTTAAGGAAGCTAAAGAAGAAACAGGCTACGATGTAAAACTTATTCGTAAGATTGGAATATTCCAAATTGATATAAACACACCGCCAAAACATTCTTACGAGGCAGAAATCGTTGGAGGTGAACTGGATTATCCCAAGAATGAAATAATGAATGCCAAGTGGTTTACATTGGTCGAGATAAAAAACATGAAAGATAAACTAAGAGGAGAGTGGATAACGGGAGCAATAGAAATATTAGAAAAAATGAATGATTGATTTCAAAAAATTACAAATGGAAATACTAAACAAAATGGACAAGGCTAATTAATTATTATGTCATTTGAATCACCAAGATTTGAACAACCATTAGAATCATCGGAGACAGAAGTAGAAACAGAAATAGAGACAGAGGAGAATGAAAGAGAATTTACAAAAGAAGGACTAAAAGCGCTTCAGGAAATGTCCGTTGAACCCTATACAAAAATAGAGCTTATTTTAACTAAGACAGGATTAAGATCTGTAGCCAATATTGAATTAACAAGTGATACTTGGAGAGAACAAGAAGGAGAAAAACCCAAGGAAGTTGATATTGAGAAATTAGAAAATATAAAGAGGTCGTTGATTACAATGGGATTTGTTTTTAAGTGCGATGATCCTAAAATTGAGAAATTAGTAGTTGTTGAAAAAGATGTGCCAGAAGGTGAAATCAAACCTGAAGATCAAATTTCCGAAGAAAGAGAGAAAATTATTATTTCAACAGCCAATGAACAGATAGATTTAGATAAATACTTACAAGCCTTAGAAAGTAATTCCGATGAAGAATTGGGCGAAATGTATGGTTTTCCAGAATCTGCAGTTGACGCATATTCAAAAAACAATAAAGATGAATCTGAACTTATTGCCAGAAAAGATTTGCCAGAAATAATCAGAAAACAAGATTGGTCACTATTTGCAGCTTTCAGAATGTCTAAAGAAAATTGGGAGAATGAATTAGAAACTGCTAAAAAATGGGCAGAAACCGTAAAAAAAATTTGCCCTGAAATCTACAAAGAATATATTGAATACATGAAGAGAGTAGAAAATTATTAGTCAAAGAAGAATATTCGAAAAATGAATGATTAATTTTAAAAAATTACAAAAAGAAATAATCGACAATAAAATTGCCAAAGGCTTTAATATTACCGATATTCCTATGGAGTTTCGCTATACTCGTGGTGAGCTTGATGAAGCAGAGCAGGCCTATAAAAAGAAATTACCAGACTTGGGTGAAGAGCTGGCTGATGTAATCATTTATCTACTTGGTATGGCTGAAATATTAAAGATAGATCTGGAAAAAGAAATAATTAATAAAATAGATAAGAACAAGAAACGTGAATACAAAAAGATTAATGGGAAGATGAAAAGGACAAAGGAAGCTTAATTCATAATTGAATACTTCATGCCCCGCATACCAATAGTAGATATGATTTTAGAAAAAGAGGGCAAGATTTTAATGCTGAAAAGAAACGATGAGCCTAAAGGCAAGTTAGATTTACTGGGTGGGTTTGTTGATGAAGGTGAAACTATTGAGGAGGCTGCTGTACGTGAGGCCAAGGAGGAAAGTGGCTTTGATGTGAAAATTATAAAAAAATTAGGTCAGTTTGATTACTTTGATAGGGAAGAAAAAACAATGCACATATTTATTGGAGAAATAGTTGGTGGTGAACTGAAAGCGTCAAAGGAGGGTGCTCCTGTTTGGACTGATCCAAGCACAATAACAGCTGATGATTTAGCTTTCCCACAGGTCCATGTGGAAGTAATAAAACAATATGGAATATTTAGACATAGTAAATGACAACGACGAAGTGATTGGTCGCCAGAAACGCGAGGCACTTTATGACAAGTTTCCTACGCATCGGATTGTCCATGTTTTAGTGTTCAATAGGGCTGGCGAGATGGCACTTCAACTAAGAAGCCAGAACGTGTCTTTCTTGCCTGGATATTGGAGTACATCAGCCGGTGGCCATGTTATTTCGGGAGAAACATACGAGGAAGCAGCTAAGCGGGAATTAAAAGAAGAATTGGGCCTGGAGGTGCCTTTTAAGTTTGCCTATAAAGATTTATACCAGGATAAACGTGGTAATAAGAAGTTATTATCAACTTATACAGTTACCTTTGATGGGGAAAGTGTGGCGGACAATGAAGATGTGGAAAAGGTGGAGTTTTTCTCTATGGAAAAGATTAAGGACATGATCGCAAATAAAGGAAAGTTTCATCCGGAGTTACTTTTTCTTATAAAAAAACATTACTGAACATCTGATTGTTGTGTTATTTCAGGATTGACAACCCAGACATAAAGTGTTATTAGTTAATTAGAACTGGGGCTATCCGTAGACCCCTGGAGAAGAGTTCTTCTAGCGGAAGGAGGCAGTTCGATGAGATGGTGTTGGCTCTTGTGCTGACAAGGGATTGCGTGTCAGCCGCGATTCATCTGAGTCCTCAACGAGGATCAATGGGATCGGTAGGAGCTCTGCACGCGTTCCCCAAAAAGAACGCGACACGCTCGTCACCTTGCTGTAACGCAGGAGACGGTGAGTCGAATGGCTAAAACCTTCTTTGCGGCTGTGATCTGGCATCCAGCCGCTTTTTTCTTTACATTGAACCAACCATTAAAGAACCTTAAAGATAATAAACAAAACGCATAGTCTCTATCTTTGGTCACTGTAAAGAACCCCGTTGTAGCCACTACTTAGCCCATATCATTGCTTTTGCAAAGCGAATAGCGGGGTTATTGGTATCTATTAAGAGGCTTGATACCTCTGGAGGCCCCGGATCAAGCTTGCCTGTCGGCAAGGCAGGTCCGGGGTGACAGTCTGGGTGGCGATGTATTCTCCTCCATAAATATAATATTTACAAAATAGAATTCATGAATTATAATACAAGACTATGAGCACTATTGAAGTAAAAGACTTTAAAAAGCATTACGGCAAAGTTAAGGCTGTAGATGGCGTTTCCTTTAATGTTGAACCGGGAGAAATTTTTGGTTTTCTAGGTCCTAATGGTGCAGGAAAAACCACTACCATACGGACGATGATGGATTTTATGCGGCCGACAGCTGGAAAGATTACTATACTTGGCTTAGACAGTGTTGATGACACCGTACAACTAAAAGGAAAAATTGGATATTTATCAGGTGAGATACGCCTCTATAGTAAATGGACCGGCAAAGAGCATATTGATTTTGTGCGCAGCCTGAATAGTAAGAAAAAAGACACATCCAAGGAATTGATAGGGCGCTTTGGACTTGATCCATCAGTAAAGACCAAACAGCTATCAACGGGGAATAGGCAGAAGCTGGGCATCATCATGGCTTTAATGCTTGAGCCGGAAGTTTTGATCATGGACGAACCGACTACAGGCCTGGATCCATTACTGCAAAATACTGTTTATGATTTATTAAGAGAGGTAACACAACAAGGCTCAACTGTATTTGTCTCATCGCATAATTTAGCTGAAGTTGATAAAATGTGCGACAAGGTGGGTATTATTAAAAATGGCAAGATGGTGGCGATAGAAAGCGTGCAAAGCTTAAAACAAAAACGCATGCATATAGCCGAAGCGCATTTTGAGACTGAATTTAATAAAAATGACTTCGCAGTAGAGGGTATTAGCGT
>JAHIZJ010000071.1 GCA_018814765.1 Patescibacteria group bacterium | reverse complement strand
TAGCCAGTGAAGCGGTTAAACTGTCACAAATGGAAAAAGAGCTGAACAAGCGCGTGATCGGTCAGGCTGAAGCTATAAAAGCCGTTTCAAACGCTGTACGTCGTTCCAGAGCAGGCATATCGGAAGAAAAAAGACCCATAGGCTCATTTATATTCCTGGGGCCAACAGGCGTGGGTAAAACAGAGCTGGCTAGAGCATTGGCCGAATTCATGTTCAATGATGAAGATGCAATGTTGCGTTTAGACATGTCGGAATATATGGAAAAACATTCAGTTTCAAAAATAATCGGTTCACCGCCGGGCTATGTAGGCTATGACGAAGGTGGACAACTAACGGAGATGGTACGACGTCGTCCTTATGCGGTAATACTTTTTGATGAGATAGAAAAGGCACATCCCGATGTCTTTAACATGCTTTTACAAATTCTTGATGATGGCCGTTTGACCGATGCTAAAGGAAGGATAGTAAATTTCAAAAACACCATCGTTATAATGACTTCAAATATTGGTTCAGATATAATTTTAGACTTGTCTTCAAAAGCAGAATTGGGATTTGACCAAGACAAAAGAAATAAGGACATAGATACTACAATGCGTGAGAAAATATTGGAGTTACTCCACAATCACTTTAAACCTGAATTTTTAAACAGAGTTGATGAGACAATCATATTCCATAGTTTGAAAAAAGCCCATCTTCTTAGTATAGTGGATCTTCAGCTGGATATTATCAAAGACAGACTATTGGAAAAGAAGATTACAATTAAAGTCACTGATAAAGCTAAAAAGTATTTAACAGAAAAAGGCTATGAACCGACTTATGGCGCTAGGCCGTTAAAGAGAGTAATCCAGCAGGATATACTCGATCCGTTAGCTTTAGAGATTGTATCCGGAGAAGTAATAGCAGGACAAACAGTTGATATTGACTCAGATGGTAAGAAAATAGTTTTTAAGAGGTAGCAATAAGTTGATTGTTTAATATTATAGTTATTACCTCCACACCGTAAGCGCGTCTTTCATGTCCCGTCAGGTCAGATCGACCTGATCTGATCGAATGGCGGGAAGGAGCGCTTCGTATCACCAGCGAGCGTAAACACTCGCTTACGGGTTGTTGTGTAGTAATTTATGCATAATTAATATCTTTCTATTTACATTATCATTCGAGAAGAAGACGATTTCTAGCCTTAGTTCGTATAATGTGCAATAATTGGGGTATATCATACACTTTGTTCGCATAAAAACGAGTTAGCTGTCATTATTTGGCCTCTAATATGAAAAAGATTGATTGGTATAAACATTATTTAACTAAACAAGGATTACTGATAAATCCTACTACCTTAAAAGAAAACTGGAAACATGATCGGGCTTTTTTAAAAATCCTTAAAAAGTTTGTAAAACCACCAGCCAAAATTTTGGAAACAGGTTGTGGCCTAGCGAGAACATGTTTGTCAATGGCCCTAACTGGATACAAGGTTACAGCGATTGACATTGACGATAGAATTTTAACTCTTGCAAAATTAAATACCAAACCATTCACAGAAAAAATAATTTTCAAAAAAGCGGATTTTTGGAAATTAAAAATATACTTTAAAAAAGATAGCTTTGATTGTATAACTCATGGCGGTGTTTTAGAACATTTTAGTATTAAAGAAATTCAGTCAATTTTAAATAAACAATTACACATAGCACCATATATTATTTTTTCTGTACCAATTAAATCAAGATGGAACACAAAATATTTTGATGACACAATATTTCGCAATCTATGGTTACCAAAATTTTGGCTGGTTAAGATTTTAAAAAACTACAATATCAGATATCATAAAGTAATAAAAGATAGAAAGGATAGTTTAGTGGTTGTATTAAGCAGGCCAAATAACAACAGCTAACAGCGTCTATACGACATATCTAGTACGTCGTATGAGACGCGGACGTTAGATGAAATATTACCCAAAAATTAATTTACCTAACAAATAACAATATGGTGGTAGAATCAGGCGGTGAAAATCAACAAGATTTTGGAAAAATAATAGACGGCCTCTCTTTATCGAAAAGCAAAGCATTGTTGGGTGTTTTAGTAAGAGATACAATAATTGCAAGAGAAGATTTTAGGCATGTAGTGGCTATGGAAGGTGATGAGCTAGAAAGAAATTTAAATGAATTAAAGAAATTGGGTATAATCCAAGAAGAAGACGGGGCTTTTAGTTTGACTCCTCAATTCAGAGAATACTGGGAAAGTAGTAAGGACGACAGAGAGGCCTAATTTTTGAGTAATACAACACCTAACAAGCTATATACAATAAAATTCGCTAACGCTCATTTTATCCAAATTATTCAAGAACTCCGTGGTGGCCTTAGGCCGAATTATACCACTTCGCTCTTGTATAACTTCGTATATAGCGAACGTTATGTGAAATCACAAATTGCTTTTATCTCTTAATAAAAAATTATGATTGAAAAATTTCCAGGACAACATGAGTCCGAACCCGATAAAACAAAATTAAGGGTGGACGCCGACCTAATTGTAGATCGCATTATTGGTGATGACAAGCGGTGGTCGCCTGAAAAAAGGGAAGAATTGAAAAAACATTATGAAGATTTACTTCGTCAGTATGGCGAAATGGAACTCAAACTACCCATTGATGACGAACCAATGAAGCGCGTTTGTCAAGTTCTAACCGACAGAGGATTTATAACACAAGACTCTTGCGAGGGACACGGCGAAAGGCTTCCGCACACCTTTTTTGTTTGCAAGGATCAAGAGTTATTGCGCGAATTAGCCCATGTCCTCGCAAGAGCTTCTAACTTCAAGCGTTTTCCCTGGGATGTTAAAATATGGAGTGGTGACCCTTATTTAAATCCCGACTCACCCCTTAGTTTTATTTTATCTCCATCACAAGATAGAGGAATTATTGACCCTAAAAAAGATAGAGAGGAATTACTCAGAGATTTAGATATTATTGGGTTGAGTCTCATGGATCATTTTAATCAGATCTATGAAGAGGACGAACAATCATAATTTTATAAAAAAGCAATTTGTGACATCACATAACACGGCATATACGGCTACACTCCTCGTTCCTCGTCGTTCCGCCCATATTGCTTCGCTCACTTAGGCGGTGGAAAATTATACCGCCACGCTCGCTCGCAACATCGTATATGCCGAAACGATATGCAAAATTCGCTTCGCTCTTTTGCATATCGTGCGGCGGGTACCCCGCCTGATGCACTCGTTTGCTCCGCGAACATCGCACATCAGCGGGTATCCAAAATGTCTGCCCTCCGCCAAAGGC
>JAHIZJ010000070.1 GCA_018814765.1 Patescibacteria group bacterium | reverse complement strand
TTACATCTGGCGGGTGTTTATAATATCGATCTAGAAAAAGAAATATTAAAGAAAATTAAATTAAATTACGATCGTGATTGGAGTAATGACCAACTCTACAAAGATCGTGATTTACGTAACAAGAACAAGCCGAGGTAGCTCAGTTGGTAGAGCAGAGGACTGAAAATCCTTGTGTCGCCGGTTCAAATCCGGCCCTCGGCACCACAAATATTATTTCTTTCTATATATAGGATTTTACCACGGGGTGTGGCGCAGTTGGCTAGCGCGCCTGCTTTGGGAGCAGGAGGCCGAGAGTTCGAGTCTCTCCACCCCGACCATTTACTAAATCCATTTTTGTCTTATACTGAAATTATATATGACATTCTACGACCAGGTAAAAGCTCTGACTAAGCGAATTCCACATGGCAAGGTAGCTAGTTATGGTCAGATTGTCGCTTTGACTAGCACGCCACGAGCCGCCCGAGTAGTCGGCTGGGCTTTACATACCATGGATGTTGAATCAGGCATTCCCTGGCATAGGGTGATTAACAGCAAAGGCTATATTTCAACAACCTGCCCCACCCACACAGCAAATTTACAAAAACAACTACTCACCAAAGAGGGCGTGACAGCGACTAAGCGAAATGGCCTTTGGTGGATAGACATGAAAAATTATCAGTGGCAAAATTAATGAAAAAATGGATGGTCTACTCAATAATCGCAATAATATTCTTCTTTCTTTTTACTTCCTTCTTGGGATACTTTTTTTCTATTAAGCCGCCTAAATACTTAAGTGGTCTCGTGCCAAAAGGGCTGGGTCTGGACTATGAAGAAGTTTCTTTCACCACCGAAGATGAGATTGAGCTAAAAGGCTGGTATATTCCACATGAATCAGACCAGGCTAAAACAATTATTCTACTGCACGGTTATCCGGCTGACAAGGGCAATATCCTCCCCTATTTAACCTTCCTACATGATAATTATAATCTGCTTCTTTTTGACTTTCGTTATCACGGCGAAAGTGAAGGTGGCCATACTACTATTGGAGCAGAAGAAGTAAAAGATTTATCAGCAGCTATCAACTGGCTCAAAGAAAAAGGAGTCAACGAAGTGGGAGTCTGGGGCTTTTCAATGGGTGGAGCAGTGGCTTTAATGTCCGCCCCGGAACAGCCTGCTATTAAAGTGATTGTGTCCGACTCCAGCTATGCCCAGCTTAGTCAAATGGCGCCAACCCTGTTCCGTATTCCTGTGCTCAAGTATCCTCTAAGTTGGCTGACCCTGCTCTGGACTAAAACACTCTTAGGTGTTGACCCAAGAGATGCCTCCCCCAAAGACTCAGCCACTCAAATAGATATTCCCCTCCTCGTAATCCACTCAAAAAATGACCGGGTCATTCCTTTTACCCACTCAGAACAGCTAAAAGAGTCATTGGAGCACAATGATAAAGCTGAATTCTGGTTCCACGATAACCTCGACCATGGTCAATTTGATAGTCAATACCAAGAACGCGTTGGTGATTTCTTTTTGAAACACTTATAGAATAAAAAAGGTGTCGTTACCCAACGAACTGTCACCCCGGACCGCGATCCGGGGTCTCAAGAGAGACCGTGGCTTTTGAGATGCCGAATCAAGCCTGCCTGCCGACGAGGTAGGTCCGGCATGACAGCTTAGGTAGGAGGCGCCTGTTTTATTTTATCCTGCTATTTACCCTTCTTCTGCACAACCTCCTCTGCGCCTATCCAATCCTTATATTTTTCCTCAACAATCTTTTTTTCTTTGAGTATTCTTTTGTGTCGTTTAAGAAGATCTGCTGGTATTGGTTTTTTGTTCTTTGATAGATAGTCATGGATAGCTTCAGCTAGAGCATCTACTGCTAATACGGAACAATGCATCTTTACAGGCGGAAGGCCACCTAATGTTTTAGCAACCTGTTCTCGTCCTATATTCATCGCCTTTTTAAGTGTCTGTCCCTTGGCCAAATCAGTAACATTACTGCTGGTTGCAATAGCCGCCACACAACCGAAGGTTTCAAATTTAATATCTTTGACTATCTCTGCTCCTTTTTTGTTCTTACCGACTTTAATATAAAGCCACATCACGTCGCCACAGACAATATTGCCAACTTTACCTGTCCCGTCAGGATTTTTCATTTTCCCAAAGTTACGCGGATTACGAAAGTGTTTTAAGACTTTTGGTGTATACATAAGCTTATTGTTTTTTAAATGGTGAAATCTTTCTCAATTTTTTAATAACTTTTGGCAAAACTTCCAGAACATAATCTATGTCTTTATTGGTCGTCCATTTGCCTAAGCTAAATCTTAACGAGCCATGTGCTTCCTGTGGTTTTAGTCCGATAGCTAACAAAACATGAGACGGCTCCAGCTTGGCAGAAGAACAAGCAGAGGCTGTAGAGGCAGCTATACCATACGAGTCCAGCTCCATTATTATAGCCTCCCCCTCAACATATTCAAACCTGATATTCACATTATTGGATAATCGTTTTTTTACATTGCCGTTCAAATGAGAATCAGGAATTTTCTTTAGTATGCCTTTGATTAACTTATTCCTTAAGCTGGTTAATCTCTTTTGCTCTTTAGTCATTTCTTTATGACAAATTTCAACCGCCTTGGCAAAACCAACTATAGCCGGAACATTAACAGTTGATGGCCTGAGATCAGACTCGTGGCCACCCCCATGAAACAGTGGCTCTAATCTTACTCCCTGTCTTTTGTACAATAGGGCGGTTCCTTTGGGTCCACACATCTTATGAGAAGAAGCAGCCAGTAAATCAATCTTCATCTTTTCTACATTGATTGGTATTTTCCCAAAACTTTGCACCGCATCAGTATGAAAATATACCTTTTTCTGACGGCAGATCTGTCCAATAGCTTCAATTGGCTGGATTGTGCCGATTTCAGTGTTAGCATGCATAATTGAAACCAGAACTGTATCTTTCTTTATGGCTTTTTTTACCTCAGCCGAACTGACCAATCCGGTCTTATCAACCGGTAGATATGTAACTCTATAGCCTTGTTTAGCTAGCCACTTAGCACTATTAAGGACACAGTGATGCTCGATTGATGAAACGATTACGTGCCTTCCTTTATCTTTGTTGGCCAGGATTACTCCTTTTATAGCCAGGTTATTACTCTCTGTGGCTGAGCCAGTGAATATTATCTCTTCAGGCTTAGCAGATAAAGCCCTAGCTATTTTTTCCCGACTTTTAGTTAGTGCAATATTTGCTTCCTGGCCATAGCTGTGCAATGAAACTGAATTACCAAATTTATCTCTGAAATATGGTGTCATCGCTTTTACCACCCTCGCATCCATTGGCGTAGTAGCGGCATAGTCTAAATATACTTTTTTCATAATAATTATTTTAACCCTGAACTAAAACACTTGTGTATCTTAGTCTGGACTGAAGTTTTGTTAAATATATAGTAGTGAGAAAGTTTATTCTGGAAATCTTCTGTCTTCTCCTGTTCATTCTTGAGTTCCTAGGCCTATGTATAGCCTGGATATAGTCTATCTTTCAACCAGCCGCTTGTCAATAATAGCCTCCAGAAATCCTTGTTTTTATTGTGAACTTCAAGTATTCTTAAAACAGGCATGATAAACACACCAAGATTTCAATTATTCGCTTATAGCATGATATTACTGGCCTGCATGGCAGCTGCTTTTTTTATTTACAAAGCGTTTGAGGGTATGATTGTGCCGGACGAAAACATCTATATTGTCCAACCCCCACCGCAGGTTAAGGGTGAGCAAGTATCAGTTCCCCAACCAAAAGAAGATGTTACGGTTATTGCTGTCGGTGATATAATGCTCGGCCGTTATGTTGAAACACTAATGGACAAAAAGGGCTCAACTTATCCTTTCGAGAAAATATCTCCCCTACTTCAATCAGCTGATCTCGTCATTGGTAATCTCGAAGGACCAATAACCATAAACCATCAACAGACCCCAAATAACAGCTTGAGCTTTTCTTTTGAGCCTAACTCTGCCAATATATTGAGGCAAAACAATTTTGATTATGTCAGCCTAGCAAATAATCACACTTTTGATCGAGGTGTTAATGGTTATGACAATACCGTTGCTGTGCTAAAAGAGAGCGGGGTATCTGCTTTTGGTCATCCACTTGAAATAGACGAAAGGTATTTGCAGAGCAAGAGCATAGACGGTCATAAAATATTATTTATCGGGCTAAACGCTACTCGTCCAGACTTTGACCAACAAGAAACCACCGACATTATATCCAATGTTTCTGCCGAACAAGATGTATTTACTATCATATCCATCCACTGGGGTAGTGAGTATCAAACCACGTCGAATCAAAGACAGCGAGACCTAGCTCATGCTTTAATAGACAGAGGTGCTGATTTAATCCTAGGCCATCACCCTCATGTAACTCAAGAGTTGGAGCTTTATAAAGACAGGCTGATTGTTTATTCTCTAGGTAACTTCATCTTTGATCAATATTTTTCAGAGGAAACACAACAGGGGCTAGCACTTTCATTCACCCTTAAAGATGGTACAGTTAAGTATATGCTTAATCCCTTGGCCAGTCATCAAAGCCAACCTGAATTAATGGACGAATCTGATTCTCAAGAATGGCTAAACAGCTTGGCCCAAAAAAGCACGACTATCTCACAGGCTAATATTGAGCAAGGCATTGTAGAATTATTATTCGACACTGAAAAGAAGATCTGCCCATGCCAATCAAGGTGATAAGCATCGACTAACTTTCCTACATGAATTTTACACAACAATGAAACCGAAAATACATAAAAACTACTACGACGTAGTCATTCTCCCACCTCCAAAAATCAGAGATTATTTAATCAGCCTTAGCCAACAGCTATATAAATATGACTCAAAATGGATTTTAGGGAAACGCAGCTATCTGCCTCATCTTTCTCTTTATCATATTCCAGTAAAGCTGAAAGCTTTTCCTGTCTTTATTGAAGAATTAAAGACACTATTGAAAAACACACAGCCTGGTAATTTAAAACTAGGAGATGGAGCTCTATACTTACGCTACAGTTCAATAATTCTGAATACTGATAAACCAACTTGGCTAAGGAAACTATACCTAAATATAATTAAAAATACACAAAAGTATCGTGATCCTGATTTTGACCAGAATAAAGCCTGGACATATGAGAGACTGCCACTGGGCATGAAAAATAACTTGAACAAATATGGCACTCCAATGGTCGGACAATACTTTATACCTCATTTTACACTGTCACAGTATTATACTAATTATAAAATTCAGGAAGGATTTAGAGGCCTTAAGTTTAATAAATACAGCTTCAAGCCAGACTATCTGTATGTTTGTGAATTAGCTCTAGGGCATACCTGCCAAAAGATTATAGAAAAGATTCCGTTTGAGTAAAAAAGAACCCACAGCCTTACTAAGCTTGGGTTCGGTTAGACCATATAGGTCTTGATTGTGGCGGCTGCAACTAGCCCGACAATTACCAGGAACACATAGTAGACCGCCCAACGTGCTTGTTGTGTCCTTGTCATAGCCAGTTGTGACCTACTGCCTCGCGGATTATCGTGAGTTGACCAGAACTGTAACCCCCAAAAGATCAAAAAGAAAACGGGAATGAACTGGAGCATGTGCTTTGCTTTGTACACAAGTAGAGCTATCATAGCAATACCAATCACTGAAGTCATGATTTCCACATAGCGTGCGTCACGATCCTCGGAGATGCTATTGAATAGGGCTTTGATGAAATAGCCCCCATCAAACATCCACCTGGGTATCAGACATAATAGGATTATCCAACCATTGAGGCTAACAATCCGCAGAACATCTTCAAGGGGAAGCACCTTCAACAAACCCAATAGAAAGCTGACAATAATGACAATCACGCATGCGGTTGCACCGGCTAGAGCAATTGCCGCTACCTTTGTCCAGGGCAGACGCTGCATTACTCTCTCGTAGTCTTTGTCAGGCATGGCACCGCCCAAGATGGCCAAAAATGCAATGTGCCCTTTGATACCATAGGCTTCCATCGTGATCAGGTGGGCCAGCTCATGAATGACCAGCGACACGATCAAGATAGTGGCAATAAACTCCGGCCTGCTCGAATGTAGCATCTGTGCACCCAAGAAAAACACTACCCAGTTTAGAGCGGCCGTGATAGCCGCACCGGGAATACCTACCCATCGGCTCATGACTACCCTCCTTTTATTCACTTTGGCTACTTGGAAAGAACAAATTGTAACTATTTTGCAGTTCATGAAAATTATCAATAATATGTTTTTCTGTCAAGGCTTACCTATTATTTATCGTCCCCGCAATTTCAAATTGCGGTGACATTGTGTTATGACAAACACAAAAGACCTGCTCTCTTGACATATTCTTTTATAAATGCTAATATTCTTAGTTCTTTGTGGTCGTTCTTTAAATTATGGATAACTCGGGAGGTTTGACTTCCCTAAGTACACGGGCCTTCAAAAAAAGGGGTGGTTATGTTCAAGCAAAGTAACAAGGGGTTCACAATCATCGAATTGCTAATCTTTGTGATCATTATCG
>JAHIZJ010000138.1 GCA_018814765.1 Patescibacteria group bacterium | reverse complement strand
TATCCACTGCACCAAGGCTTGCCTTATTCCCGGACCCAAGTGCAACGTTCGTCACTGCCTGTCCGGCTGCCGTGTTAACTATGGCTCCCTTGACATCGCTCCCTTTCATATCAACTGCACCAAGTTTTGCGGTATTATCCTTTCCGAGAGCCACATTAGTGACCGCCTGACCGGCTGCCGTGTTAACTATTGCCCCCTTGACGCTGCTTCCCTGCATATCCACTGCACCAAGGCTTGCCTTATTCCCGGACCCAAGTGCAACGTTCGTCACTGCCTGTCCGGCTGCCGTGTTAACTATGGCTCCCTTGACATCGCTCCCTTTCATGCTCGTAGAACCAAGGTTTGCTTTATTATCCTTGCCAAGAGCCACATTAGTGACCGCCTGTCCTGCTGCCGTGTTAATAACAGCACCCTTGATACTGGTGCTCTCCATGTTAACCGCACCAAGACTCGTTTTATTGTCTTTTCCGACAGCAACGTTAGTCAATGCCTTCCCGGCCGCTGTATTGACAACAACACCCTTGACATCACTCCCTTTCATGTTCGTGGAACCGAGGTTTGCAGTATTTCCGCTCCCGACAGCAACATTGGTTAATGCCGCTCCTGCTGCCGTGTTTATAACAGCACCCTTGACACTGGTGCTCTCCATATTAACCGCACCGAGATTCGTTTTATTGTTTTTTCCGACAGCAACGTTAGTCAATGCCTTCCCGGCCGCCGTATTGACAACAACACCCTTGACATCACTCCCTTTCATGTTCGTGGAACCGAGGTTTGCAGTATTTGAGCTTCCTACCGCAACATTGGTGCTGGTCTGTCCGGCTGAAGTATTTATTACAGCCCCCTTAACACTGCTCCCTTCCATGTTTACGGAACTTAGATTAGCTTTGTTATTAGACCCAACGGCAACATTTACTGAAGTTTTTCCTGCTGGAGTATTGACAACAGCGCCTTTTACGTTGCTGTCTTTAAGATTAACCGAATCCAAGTTTGCCTTGCTTTCCGTTCCCAGGGCAACATTAACCTTATTTTTTGTGTTCGATGTATTTATTACAGCTCCTTTTACATCCGAACCAGCAAAAGCAAAAGTTGAACATAATACAAGGCCGACTGAAGCCATACATATTGTTTTTTGTATATTATTCATTGTTTGCCCCCCCATCTTTTCATTGTTCCATTATCGCTTTTTTCAAGTCTAGCTTATATTCGTAGTTAATGGAATTATTGTCTGTGAATTACCTCATACAATTGATGTGACATATTTACATGATAAAAATCGAATAATCAGTTTCGGCTGTTAATAGCTCGTTTTGAATCATTGCATTGAGTTACAATCCTCAATCATGTTTGGGATGATATTAATCCTCTTATAACCAAAAATCAATAGATTTATTGTTCGAATACAGAGTCCCATTGACAATAATCAAAATTATCAGTGTAACAATCAGAAATATCACAATATAAAATGGACTGTTCTGAACCGAAACATTGAGCGCTAACCCCGCTGCCTGCTATGGGAAGCTTCAATCAGACACCCTCACAGAGAAACAATAACCAATGCACTTCAAGACGCAGAAACTCCGGCCAACAGAGATCAAATTATTATATGTTTCTTTTTTCCGCCCTGTAAGCAAATCGCAGAAAACAATAATAAATTCAGATTGTTATACTGTAAGAATGGAAAGTATGCTGCCCTGCTTTACAGTCATATATTGCTTCAAATTTTCCTTTGCCGGACCCGATACAATTTCTCCTTTTGCATTGAATACAGATCCCATGACACTGCAGCAACGAATATCTGAACTTCCGAGAACAGGGTCAATCCGCCTCCCCATATGTGTACATTTATTATTATACGCATGAAACTTGCCGGAATCATCCCGTACTACCAGAATTCTGTCAGCAAGTCCTTTCCCTTCCAGACGTATCGAACGGTACGGCATTGAAAGTTCTCCGGCACGATTTAAATCAATTTCTATCCTCCCGTCAGAAAACGTCCAGCAGTGCGGATCCTTTGGTTTTTTGGTTTCACATATTCCAAATAATTTCTTTAAAATCCCCATATTCCTCCTTCACCGGGCCGATAAGATCGTAATCTGATAAGATTTTGAAATAATGAGGCTCTTCTAAGGTTCTTCTCTAAACCTTTCTGTTATCTCTTTTGAAGTTCTGATAAACTTTCTTTATTGAGATACCCCCGATTACCGGATAATAACAGCAGATTTTTCGCCCGAATCCTCGAACCC
>JAHIZJ010000136.1 GCA_018814765.1 Patescibacteria group bacterium | reverse complement strand
GATCTCGGTGAATGCTCCCGCGGCACCCAGATTTGCTCTGGCGGCCGATGGGGCGTGTGCATGGGCGAGGTTAGGCCACAGTCCGAAATCTGCGACACCCTGGACAACGATTGCGACGGTGACGTGGACGAAGGCTGCGACCCTTTTGAAGTGTGCGTCCCAGGTGATAAGAAGGATTGCCTTCTTGCATCTCCCGGAGTCTGCGGCGTGGGTGAGATCACCTGCCAGCCGGACCAGACCTGGGGCGCGTGCTTGCCGGTTTTTATTCCGGGCGACCTTCTGGAAGACTGCTCTTCGGGCGAGGATGAGGATTGTGACGGTCATACGGACTGTTCTGACCCTGATTGCGCAACCGACTCGGCCTGCACGGGTTCGGGCGGATGCACGCCCGGGGACACGCAGGAATGCCTTACCGGCCTTTTGGGCCTGTGCGGCATTGGCGTTCAGGAATGCCAGAGCGACCGTACCTGGGGAAGCTGCGTTACGCTGTTTTCTCCGGGCGACGTTCCGGAAGATTGCTCAAGCGGTGCTGACGAGGACTGCGACGGCGCAACCGATTGCAGTGACTCGGCCGACTGTAGCGCCGATCCGGCGTGTACGGTTCCGGGCTGCGTTCCCGGAGACATTAAGACCTGCAGTCTTAGTGTTCCGGGCATTTGCGGTACCGGTCAGATGATGTGCCAGCCGGATGAAACCTGGGGTGCTTGCACCGCGGTGTGGAATCCGGGCGACTTGCCCGAGGACTGCTCAAGCGGCGCGGACGAGGACTGTGACGGTTATACGGACTGTTCCGACCCCGACTGCGCGGCCGACCCGGCATGTTCGGGCGGAAGCGGATGCACGCCCGGAGACACCAAGGCCTGTGCCACAGGCTACATGGGTGTTTGCGGAACCGGCCAGCAGACCTGCCAGCCGGACCGCACCTGGGGCGCTTGCGACACGTTGGTATTGCCGGGTGACCGGAACGAGGACTGCTCAAACGGCCTGGACGATGACTGTGATGGGGCAACCGATTGCAGCGACCCGTTGGACTGCGCGGCTGACCCGGCTTGCTCGGGTTCGGGCGGCTGCACGCCCGGCGAAACGCGCCAGTGCGGTTACAACGACCTGGGCGAGTGCGAGCTGGGCACGCAGATGTGCCCGCAGAGCGGCGATTGGGCTGACGCTCCGTGCGTTGGCGCCAAGTGGCCGACCATTGAGAACTGCGGCGACGGCCTGGACAACGACTGCGACGGAGACACGGACATGGCAGATCTGGATTGCGGGGGCGGCTTATGCGCTCCGCCCGGAAGCATGCGCCAGTGCGGCTACTCGGATATTGGCGAGTGCAGTATGGGAACCCAGATTTGCCAAGGGGACCTGACCTGGGGTCCGTGCAACAGTCCGTTGCCGGTTTACCCTAAGTCCGAGATCTGCGGCGACGGTCTTGACCAGGACTGCAATGGCATCGCGGATGAGTTCTGCACCACCACGACCTGCGTGTGGAACCCGGTCTGCACGGTCGGAGTTGACTGTGAAGAGCAGGCCAACCCTGACGCGGGCACGCCCCTCATGTTCGGCTGGGTCTGGGGTTTGATAGACACAGCCAAAAGCTGGTCTTCATGGCCTGACCCGCCGTGCACCACTAATGGCGTTACCGGGGTTGTGACTTGCGACTTCTTTTACCAGACCGCAAGCCGCATCGAACCCAACGTCAACTACACGGAGACCCCGCGCAGCCGGTGGCACGCCGAATGCGTCATAGCCGGTCCTTGCGACCCGGGCTTGGCTGACCTGCGTCGGGTTGGGGTGATAACCTGCACCAACGGGGGCAATCCGGTGGTGTTCGGCTATACCCTGAATCCGTCCCTGAACGGGTACAACGGCCTGTTCGAACAGCCGTAATCGCTCTTTCAGACGAGACCTAGACGAGGCAGTGCCCCGTCTCTACTCTTGAATGGCTCCATGTCTTATACTGGAGCCATTTTTTTATTTCGCGAGGGGTGATGAGGCGCGGACTTTCGTCCGCTACTCCTTCTCTGTTTTTAGGTTTAAATTTACATAAAAATAAGGTATAATATCTAAAGAAATACGCTTAAATATGTTC
>JAHIZJ010000069.1 GCA_018814765.1 Patescibacteria group bacterium | reverse complement strand
GACTTAAATAATATAGTATATTAAGGTAGGAGCACTTTTAGATTGTACCTTAACCAAAAGGAGGGTACAAGTGAGTGAAAAGCCGGTTACAAGACCAACCGAGCTTACATCATTTGCACAGTTACTGGGGATAACGAGGTTTGGCAATTTTTTCGCCGACAGTAAGACGTACATTATAAGGGTCACTCCTACCCAAGAAATAGCCAATCTCTTTGGTACAGTCCATGGTGGATATCTCGCGAGCGTTATAGATGACTCAGCCGGGATGCTTATCTTCTTTCTCTATGGTGTTAACTCAGCGATTACAGCGAGGTCTTCACCAATTGAAATGAAACGAGCGCCTCGTTTGAATCAGCCATTGACGTTCACGATGCGAGTCACCAAGGAAACCAAAACAGAGATATGGGTTATGGGTGAGGTGCGCGATGACGCAGGTAGATTGGTTGCTCTGACCTCCAGATCCAGCAGATGGTGTAAACGTACCCGACGCAGGTAACACTGGACGTCGGGTTTTTTTTATTTAATTTGTGACAAATTACCCCAGGTACGCCCAGCTTCAATATCTACTTTAATTGGTACATGCAATTTATAAATGCCTTCCATTTTTTCTTTTATGAATTTGGCCACTTTTTTTAGTTCAGCCTTGGGTACTTCAAAGACAAGCTCATCGTGGACCTGTAGGATCATTTTTGTTTTGGGACTGATAGTCGGTAGTTCTCGGTGAATTTCTATCATGGCTAGCTTTATCAGATCAGCAGCTGTCCCCTGAACCGGCATATTGATGGCCATGCGCTCGGCTGAAGCTCGAACTTGTCTGATACCCGAGATGATTTCCGGTAGATAGCGACGTCGGCCAAAGAGAGTTTCTACATAACCCATCTTTCTAGCCAAAGCTTTTGTCTGTTCAATGTATTTACGGATACCTTCATGATGATCAAAGTAAGTTTCGATATAATCACTGGCTTCGGATACTTCCATTTTTGCACTACGAGCCAAGCCGTATGTACCCATGCCGTAGAGTATGCCAAAGTTGATCGTTTTAGCATGTCGGCGCATATCTTTCGACACGTCTTCTAGTTCACAGCCGTGTATCTCTGCTGCGGTGCGAGCATGGATATCTTCATCATTACGAAAGGCGTCCAGCATGCTTTTATCATTTGCTATGGAGGCAACAACTCGCAGCTCGATTTGTGAGTAGTCAGCAGCTAATATTTGAAAGCCCGGAGAAGCGATAAAGGCTTTACGGATTTCTCGGCCTAGAGGAGTGCGAATAGGAATATTCTGAAAATTTGGATTTGATGAAGAGAGACGGCCGGTAGCGGTAATGGTTTGATTAAAGCTGGTATGTACGTGTCCGGTTTGTGGATTGATCAATTCCGGCAGAGCATCAATGTAGGTGGATTTTAGCTTTGAAAGTTCGCGGTATTCAATTATCAACGGAACAATCGGATGCGCGTCATGCATTTTTTCCAGCTCCGTAGCGGCAGTCGAATAGCCAGTTTTTGTCATACCCACACCTTCAGTGTCAATGTCCAGTTTATCAAAAAATATTTTTTTTAATTGTAAGGGTGAATTAATGTTAAATTCTTCTCCGGCTTCTTTATAGATCTTCTTTTCCAGGGCGCTTATTTTTTTACCGGAATCCCGTGACATTTGAGAGAGAAGCTGTGCATCTATGAGAACGCCGTGTTTTTCCATTAGAGCCAAAACCTTTATTAAAGGAAGTTCTATTGTGGAGAATAATTTGCTAAGGTGTTTTTCAGTCAGTCGTTTTCTTAGTGGTGCTACAAGCTGATAAGTATAATCGGCATCTTCACAAGCGTATTGGGACAAATCTTCCATGGGAACTTCTTCCATGGTTAGTTGAGACTTTCCTTTTTTACCGATTAGCTGTTCTATCGGTATCATCTCGTGGTTCAATTCGTTAAATGCTAATGCGTTAAGGTTGTGTTGTCGAACGGAAGGATTAAGCAGATACGAGGCGATCATGGTATCGAAATCAACGCCGTTAAGACTGATACCGGCTTTTTCGAGTATAGCAATATCAAATTTTAGATTCTGCCCGTATTTTTTTATCTCGGACCTCTCTAATACTGGTTTGAGGGATGAGAGAGCGTTTTGGCGAAATGTCTGGTCTGATTTAAGATCAAGATAATATGCCTCTCCTGCCCTCCAGCTGATGCTGATACCCAGCAAACTACCCTGGATTGTGTCGAGGCTGTTGGTTTCCGTGTCGACAGCGAATGCTTTTTGTCTTTTTAGTTGTACTATGAATTTTTTTAGATTATCCGCGTTGTTTACTAGATGATAGCCGGGTATGCGTTTTATCGGAGCAATATCAGCTTTTTTGGTGGTGAAGAGTAGTTGGCCCTGTGTCTCGGCTGATGGGAGCCTGGTAATCAAGCTCTTGAACTCAAGTTCCTGAAATAGGGCTATGGCTTCATCCCGATCGTAGGAGTGAGATCTGCTTTGCTCTAGCTGGAATTTTATCGGGACGTCTTTAACTATGGTAGCCAACCTTTGACTTAGTTTAGCATTAGCTTTATCTGCCTTGAGTAGCTCTATGACCCTGGGGCGGAATTTGGATAGCTGTTTGTCATTTTTTGAAATAGCCTGATATACTTTTTCCAAGCTACCAAAAACCTGGAGCAATGAAGTGGCGGATTGTTTGCCAATACCTTTAACACCCGGAATATTGTCTGATGAGTCACCGGACAGCGCCTTAAAGTCAACAATCTGTTCCGGTCTCAGTCCGTATCTCTCATTAACCGTGTCAGTGTCATAGGTGACTGTATCGGAGAAGCCCTTTCTTAATGTAAAAACTTTTGTGTTTTGATCGACCAGCTGGAGAGCGTCTAGATCACCTGTAACAACAATGGTTTCAATACTAGCTTTATCTACTTCTTTATGGACAGTCAGAGTGCCGATAACATCGTCTGCTTCATAGCCCTCCTGCTCATAGATAGGAATGCTAAGTGCTTCAACAACTTTTTTTGTAATAGGAATCTGGTCATAAAATTCTTGTGGCTGTTTTATACGGCTGGCTTTGTAGTCGGCGTACTCTTTGTGGCGAAAAGTTTTTTTCTTTACATCATAAGCAACAGCTACATATTTGGGTTTGAACTCTTTGAGGACTTTCAGGAGAATGGAGGTAAACCCAAAAACAGCATTAACCATCGTACCGTCTTTTGTAATCAGGGGCGGGATAGCATGCCAAGCCCTATGTATTAGGGCATTGCCATCGATAATCATAAACCTGTCTTTTTTTGTGGTCATCTTCATTCATTTTACACTAGGCTATGAGAAAAACAAAACACGGATATCATAAAAAGGGGCAGATTAGCCCCCTTTTATTGTGAGTAGTTTATAGTAATTTAAGTTGCGGTAGCGTCTTCGGTCACAGTGTCTACGACTTCTGTTTCTTCTGTTTCAGATACTGCGTCTCTTTGTTTAACAGTTACGGAAAAAGTGACTTCTTGTGTTTGATAAATGTAGAAGAAATAGAATACCCAAGCAAAAACTAATGCCACTGTCAGGGTTAGCAAGATCGCCATATTGGAGTCAACCCTTTTTTTAGCAAATGGGGCAGGAGTTTGTTCGTCCATCATAGTTCAAATTAATTAATAATATCTGTACTCATTATAGCACATTCTCTTTAAATAGAGCAACTAATAAAGAAGGACTTACGCCTTTGCCACCGCCATTCGGCGGGGCCTCGCTTTATTTTAAATATTATATAATGTGGCGGGAAGAAGATGCGCTTTGGGTGGGTTGCTACTAACTCAGATATTCGTTTAGTAATGGGACCCTGAATCAAGCCTGCCTGTCGGCAGGCAGGTTCAGAATGACAGTGCTAAAATAAATCGACGGATAGGTCCTTTAGATGAGGATTTATCTTTTTTGTTAGATCTAGTTTCCATTTTCTTTTCCAGGTTTTAAGTTGTTTTTCTCGTTCAATAGCCATGGTAATATCGTCTGTTTCCTCAAAATATACTAGTTTACTCAGATTGTACTGATAGCTGAAGCCCTTACTTACTCCTTGTTTGCGCTCATATAATCTTCTGTGTAAATCATTGGTAACACCAATATAGAGAGTCGTGTTTCTGTGATTCATAAGTATATATAAGAAGTATGAACGGTCACGCATAATAGCGGTGTCATTCCAAGCTTGACTTGGAATCCCGTTGTTTAGCAACTCGACTTCTCCGGTAGTATATCCCCCCACCCAAAACCAAAGCACCCAGCACAGAAAAAAGATAGATCAATGTCCGCTGACGGCTGTTATCTGATTCCAGGGCGATGGTTTCTTCAGTGACTTCATTAGACTCAGTGCTGACACCCAAAACTTCGGACTTGATTATATCTTCAGGGGAGCGAGGCAGAATGCGGTAACCGGACTTGGTTTGGCTGACCAGGCCGATAGCAGTAATAGTATCTTCCTCTTTATATTCTGAGGCTTTAATGCCGGTTGTTTTTTTGATATAAACTATTACTTCCTCACCACCACTATCAATGGATAGGGTTTGTCCCTTTTTAGTTGTGATGTCACCTTCAATTTGGACCAAACGACCCTCAAGTTCTTCGCCCAGTTCAGCCCCGGAAATTAAAAGCGGTTCAGGTAATTCTGACTGGCCAATGATTGTTATGTCTTCAGCGGTTTTTGTGTTTACCTTACTCTCGCCCTGACTTTCACCAACTGTGCCTGTGATTTCGATCAAGTCGCCAACCTGAAGTTCCGGAAAATCGGATTTTGAAGAATAGATCTGAATACCTGACTCCTGATTATTGACGTAGAATAGTTGTTTACCCAGTATCTCTGGTTCGACAACTACCACTCCTTGAGTTTTTATAGATTGGCGCTGGGGCAGGCTTCTAATCTGAGACATCTCCACTTCTCTGGTTTCTTTGATTGTGCTCGTGATTGTATCCTCGGCCCCTGTTTCAGTTTCTTCTTCATCAATCTCGATAATATTTGCCCGCGCCGGAGTGATTATTGTTGACCATGACCAGTTATCGGATTGATCAACCCTAGACAGAGAGAAACCTTCTTTAGCCTTGGTGTAGCTGACGCCACTAATGATTTTTTCATTGGGATCAATAAGAAACAACTGCTCGTCTGAATTATTGAGGGAGATTTTAGTTTCAGGCCTGATGAATGAAAAGTATTCTCCGGAGGCGATTAACATTGATTCTTCTATCTCATAGTAAGTTTTTGTGTCTGTCAGTTTCCAGCCTAGAAGATTAATTTCTCGATTGTCAAAATTAGCAATTTCAATATATTCTTCTTCGGCGTCGGGACCCTCGGGGTTTGGGAGAAGTTCAGTAATGAGAATTAGATCGGAAAAGTCGTATTGAGCTTGGGCTTCTGGATCAGTTGATTTCGAACCAGGGTCGTCTGATTGGGTCGGGCCATCTTGTTCATTTATCGATTCTTCCGGTTGGTCTATAATGTTTTTTGCCCCGGATGTGACTGAAGCTGTCCATGACCAAGTATCACCCTCGAGACTGTATGACTGTCCTTCGGGGACAGGCGGTTCGTAATAAACCTCGTCTAACGGGTTATCATCCGGGTGGAATAGCTGAACAGTTTCAGGTGAACTGTTATTGAGAGCGATCTTAGAAACTGTCCGGTTTATCACAAAGAAGCCACCAGCTTCAATTGTGGTAGTCTCAAAATCATCGGTTTTTATTCTATACTCTCGGCTGGAGTCAGCTATTTTCCAATCTATTAGATCAACATCTGTCTGACCAAGATTGTTCAGCTCAATAAATTCATATTCCGAATCCGAACCCTCCGGATTAGGAAGTAGCTCATTTATTCTGATCTTTTGAGAATATTCAATAGTTTCTTCTGGCACTTCTTTTTCAGTCGGGGGTTCGTCGGTTGGTTCTGGTTCTTCTACCGTGATAGTTAGAATATCACTGGCTTCGTTTATCCCATCACTGACAGTCAAACCTGCCTCATATTCTCCTGCCACAGAATAAGCGTGGGTGGGGGTAATTCCTTGAGCCCCTTGACCATCACCGAATGCCCAGTCATAGGTTAGTGTGTTACCCTCTGGGTCAGTTGATTCTGAACCATCAAAGTAAACCGTTTCATTAACTAAGACAGTTTGGTTTTCACCAGCCTCAGCGATGGGAGGATAGTTTGGGTCTGTGTTAGGCCAATTGGGAGTACCAAGATCCACAGCTTCAGGATCAAGATTGTATGAAGCTTCAGCTGTGTGCCAGCTGGTTTCCAACGTACCGTCTTCATAATCCATATTCCTCTCCATTGATTTCCATGTTTCACCGGACTGATACTCACCGGCTAGGGGTTTACCTAGTCCATCGTCAGCTGTGTCGATAAGATTCTGCTCCGCGTTATAGAGTTTTATTTGCAGACCGGTGTTTACCAGTGACACAGACGTATTAACATGATCAGGTAGAACATTTAATACAGAACTGTCAGATTCTTGGGAATAGTTGCTGATCAAAAAATAGTCATTGGGATTAACTATGCTTCCCACGGGAAGTGTCAACATGGTTACTTCACCACCACCTGACTTTTTCGTGAAATACCAATCAGATAAATCAATAGTTTGCTCTGTTAAATTTCTCAGCTCAATCCACTCATCAGAGCTCGAAGCCGAAGAACCCATCCACATTAGTTCATTAATAACAACAGGTGGTTCGGCTACTGATTGGGTTTGCCCAGGATAGACAAAGACTCCCCTCATAACTAAAAGGAGTATTAGAATTATTTGACACATCGCGAGACATTTTTTCATTTTTAAACCTCATACATCTCGCCTGCCAGCTTTATTTAATTTCGAATTACGAAATCCGAATATCGAAGGAATTATTAAGTTATAATTATTAATTACGATCAGGTTCTTTCTTCCTTATAATAGCAGTAAATATTCTCACCAATTCATCAGCTTCATTAATTTTTCAATCCGATCATCGTTAAAACATTCCGTAAGGCGCAGCCCAGTAGCGCGACTCTTTAGTCTCTTTTCGACAAATACGAAGTCTCATGAGAAAATCCTTTTTTCCGAGAGATTCATTCGCTTCGATGTAGTTTACCCCAACCGATCCAGCAGACCGAATTATTTGCTTAGTAATTTCACCGTTAGCTGTATTTTTTGGCAATCTCTTACAAAAAGCTATAATTCTTTTAGTATAAACAAAGGTTCTATCCTCTAAGTCGTATTTTATATAATTTTAACATTGTAACATTAGCGTTTCCTTCGTATTTTATTAATATATAAAAAAAGACGGCCTTCCGTCCTCAAATCCAGATTATATTAATATTATTTACTTGTCAAATAAAATTACCAGGCAAGATAGGACTGTGGCGTGGCTTCATGTTCTCCGGCGCTAATATTTTCTATGCCCACTTCCAGCTCATACCAAACGCTAAAAAAGTTGGAAGGTTCTACGCCAATGGGTGTATAGACATAGGTCTGGTTGGTTTTTGGATCTTGTGGGAGGACCATTAAATAGTCCGGTACCAACACGTTGGGGTCAGTGGGATAATTTCCATTATCATTGAAATAAGATTGTAAGGCAGACCAATAAGTTCGTATATCGCTAACCCGTCTTGTGTCCCGTGCTCGGGCAGCGTCATAAAGAGGCCCGGACGTTGGGACTGGTGCTGTATTGGTATTTTCGTTTGCATTAGTATTAACATTGACTGTATCAACGGATCCGATATCATCAGAGATTTCATTATCATCGGACTGTATTGGAAAAATGATAAAATAAACTATCACAAGCACACCACCGATAAGTATTCCTAATAATATGTATAGTTTTCTTGGATCACCTCTCATAATAATTCAAAATTAACAATTAAGAAACATAATATATAATTCTTCTCTATTATATCTTTTTAATAATATTTTGACAAACTTCCTTATTTGCTATATTTTGGTATATTAAAGATATCCCGTACCACGCGAGGTGTGGGGCAGGCGCGCAATCATATCATAATTTAAGCCGAGGTGGTGGAACTGCCTAGAACCACGTTGGGTTCTGGGCCCCGCACTCTACGTAGTGCGGGGGTAGACAAGTCCCGCATCTGTAGTGGGCGAGTGGCGAAACTGGTAGACGCGCAAGGTTTAGGACCTTGTGAGGGCAACCTCTTGAGAGTTCGACTCTCTCCTCGCCCACCACAGATGCGGGATGGGAGCAATCCCGTGCGAGTTCAAGTCTCGCTCTCGGCACCACTATATAAGTTTAGTAAAGCAGGCTATTGGGTCTGTTTTTACTTTTAAGTAATGATGGGTCATGGATTGTAAAGCTTTAGCTTTACTAAGGAACTTTTGGTTTTTGGTAAATCTAAAGATTTACATTCCATTATAATTGGCTCTAGACAACCCCGCTATTCGCTTTGCAATGGTAATGATATGGGTTAAGTAGTGGCTACAGCGGCCTGTCCCGCGAAGCGGGAGGTTCTTTACGGCCCGCCCTCGCTGAGACGCGAGTTGAGGCGGGTGGCTCAAGCTGTGTGGATCAAGGATCGTAAAGCTTTGGCTTTACCAAAAGAGTATTCGTTTTTTGTTAAACAACGGCCAAAGCGTGGAAGCTTTGGCTACAGATTTATATTCCAATATAGTTGGACTAATGTAAAGAAAAAGCCCCCCACCCTTTCAAAGAAAGGGTTGGGGGGCTGATTAGGAATAGCCGAGGGGGCTAGCGCAAG